>JACCYD010000131.1 GCA_013696695.1 Deltaproteobacteria bacterium
TCGCACTCGAGCTCGCAGCCCGGTTCCGCGACACCGTGATCGTTTCCGACGAGGCGTACGTCGCATACAGCGGCAAGAGCAACCTGTCCGAGCTCGTCGATCATCCGAACCTGGTGGTGATGCGCACGCTGTCGAAGATCGGGATGGCGGGGCTGCGCGTCGGCTTCACGATCAGCGCGCCCGCGATCGCGCGCGTGCTCGAGAAGGTTCGTCCGCCGTACAACCTGAGCGCGCTCGACCAACGCGCCGCGGAATTCCTCGTCGAGCACGCGTCGGCGTGGTGCGCCGAGCGCGCGGCGACCGTCGTGGTCGAGCGCGGCAGGCTCGCTGCGGCGCTGGTGGCCCGTGGCCTCGAGGTGTTTCCGAGCGAGGCAAATCTCCTGCTCGTCCGCGTCACCGACGCAGCGAAGACGTGGCAGCACCTCGCGGACGCCGGGATCTCGGTGCGCGCGTTCGGCCCTGGAGCGCTCGCCGATTGCTTGCGGATCACCGTCGGCACGCCCGCCGAGAACGAGGCGTTGTTAGCTGCGCTCGCCGGATGAGCCGTGAGGGCGCTCGTGTTGCTAGCGTTCGCCGCATGCGCACCCGAGGTGCGCGGCCCGAGCGTCGATACCGTTCGCGTGCTCGCACATGTCGACGCGCTCGCGGGCCTCGGCCCACGCCCTGGTGACTCCGCGACGTCACGCGCGGCGGCGGCGTATATCGAGACTCACGTTCCCAGCGTCGAGCGGATGGCCATCGGCGAGGTCGACCTGCCGGCGATCGAAGTGCTCGGCACGTCGTATCGCCCCGCGCGCCGCGAGGTCTCGAACGATCCGAACTTGCTGACTCGCTTTGGCCCGCCGGGCAAGGCGCTGCTGATCATGGCGCACTACGACACCGTCGAGGGCAGCCCAGGCGCGGTCGATAACGCCGCCGCGGTCGGCGTGTTGATCGAACTCGCGCGGGTGTTCGCCGTGGATCCACCTGCGCAACCCGTGATCCTCGCGTTCACGGCGAATGAAGAGATCGGGCTGGTCGGTGCCGAGGCGCTGGCCGCGCAGCGCGGCGATCAGATCGAGCTCGCGATCGCACTCGATCTCGTCGGAGGCCGCGGCGAGCTCGCCCTCAACGGGGCGAGCACGTTGATCGGAGCCGCCGAGATGCGCTGGCTCGCGCGCGCCGCCGATCGCGCGGGCGTCGTGGTGCGGGCACCGTTCGCCCATCGCGTGGTGTCGCGCTGGTGGCCACAAGCCGAGCGCAGCGATCACGGCCCGTTCACGCGTCGCGGGATCCGCGCCGTGCACTTCTATCATCGCGGGCACGACGGCGAGCTCGTCGATCTCGCGTATCACTCGAATCGCGATCTCCCGCCGCGCGTCGAGCCGGCATCGGTCGACGAGCTCGCGCGCTTGCTCCGGGCACTCACCACCGAGCCGATTCCTCCGCACGCCGGCGATGCGGTGTGGCTCCCGATCGCGAGCAATACGGTGATGCCGCGCTGGTGCCTGGTGCTCGGCTGCGCGCTGCTCGCGCTCGGCACCTGCGCGTTACTCGCACGAACACCGAAGCGACGCGGTGGTGGCAAGCTCAAGCTGCTCGTCGGGATCGCGGTGTTCGTGGTTGCGGCAGCGCTCGTCACGCTGCTCGAACGAGCGCTCGCCGGCGATCATCCCGCGCCGTGGATGCACGCGCCGGTGCGCTGGTTGCTCGGCGAGCTGCTGCTGCTGGCCGCGGTGATCGGGCTCGCCACGCGCGCGCTCGCGCGGTTCGCCCCGTGGGGTGGCGAGCGGCGCTATCTCGCGGTTGCCGCGATCTCACCCCTCGCCATCGGTTGCGCGTGGCTCGCGGGCGATGCCGCCGAGCTCGCGTGGGTCTGGCTGGTCCCGGCATTTCTCGCAACGCTCGCACCGCGGCTGCCGTGGTCCGCAGGTCGCCTGCTCGCACTCGTGCCGCTCGCGATCCCGCTCGTGCTCGTGCTCGGTCCGGGACAACTTCGCGAGGCCGCGTGGAACCGATTCATGCCGGCGACCCTGCCGTTTGCGATCTGGATCGCACTCCTCAGTTTTCCGATATTCGCTGGGCTTGCCTGGTACTTGCGGTCGCGGGATCGCTCCGGACCGCTGGGTACATTCATCCTCCCCATGGGGTGCCTACTCGCCATGATCGGCGGCACGATGCTGCTCGCAACCGCCTCACCTCCGTGCACCGCCGCGCAATTCCACAGCTTCCATCTCGCATGCGAAGTCGTGTCGGAGGTGCGCTAGCAATTGCATGGCTGGCTGGGTAACAATGGGCTTACTGCGGGGTTCTATGCTCAAGGCCGTGGTCACTACCCTTGGACTCTTGCTCGCCGCCTGCGGCGTCGGCGAGGTCAACGGTTTGGGAGGCGACACCGACGCTCCCATCGCTGCAGACCCACGTGCTGCAACATTCGACACCGAGGTCCGGTCACGCGCGATGGCGAAGGGCTGCCTCGATGTCGGCTGCCACGGCGGCGTCCAGACGCCGCAG
>JACCYD010001095.1 GCA_013696695.1 Deltaproteobacteria bacterium
CGATCACGGTGTCGCCATCCTTGAGCGGTGCCTTGCTGATGCGGCCGAGGCGCACGTCGTTGACGAACGTACCGTTCGTGGTGCCCTGGTCGATCGCGACGAGGACGCCGTTCTCGTAGCCGATCCACACGTGCTTGCCCGAGGCGCGCGAGTCGTTGACCACGATCTGTGCGAGCCCGGGCTGACGTCCGATCAGGAGCCCTTGTGGCGTCAGCGCGAACCGCTGGCCGTTGAGGAGGCCGCGCGAGCAGGTCAGGCTCGCCATCGTCATCGACCCGAATGCGGTCGCAGCGAGCGGGGCGTGGTGTTGCCCACCGATCGCCATCGTCTTCGCGACCGGTGCCGGACCCACGCGGCCGCCCATCATCGGCGCACCGGCGCCGGGCGTCGCCATGTTCGGCGCGTAGCCGGCCTGTCCCGCGTGCGGCTGCCCCGCGTGCTGGCCATGTTGCTGTGGCTGCCCGGGCTGACCTGCGTGTTGGCCGTGCTGACCGGGCTGACCCGCGTGTTGGCCGTGTGCCTGTGGCTGACCCGCATGTGGCTGACCCGCATGTGGCTGACCTGCATGTGGCTGGCCGTGTTGCTGTGGCTGGCCGTGCTGACCTGCGTGTTGGCCGTGTTGGCCGTGCTGACCGGGCTGTTGCTGACCGGGCTGACCTGGGTGTTGGCCGTGCTGAGCGGGCTGACCCGCGTGGTGGCCGTGCTGACCCGCGTGCGGCCCCGGATGCCCGGGCTGTCCGCCGGGCTGCGCGCCCTTCTTCTTCATCACGACGAGCACGACGACGAGCACCAGCGCGCCGACGATGATGAACGCGACCGCGATGCCGGCACCGCCGCCACCACTACTACCGGCCTTCGGATCGACCGCCGGGGGCTCTTCCTTCTTCTTGCCCTTACCGTCCTTCTTCATCGCACGCGCGTGTCGCTGCTGGCGCGGCGCCTCGGAGTGGTTCGGGAACTGCGTGATCACCTCGTCGAAGCCGGCGATCGCGGCATCGAGATCGAGCGCCCACATGTTGTCGAGCGCCTTGCGCCACGCCTTGATCGTCGTCGACGGCGCGAGGTTCGCCTTCGCCTCCTTGAGGAAACGCTCGACGGTGTGCGACACGACGATGAAGTTGAAGCCCTGCACCTCGCCCTTGCTGCCGAACGTGGAGAGGCCGATGACCTCGCCCTTGTCGTTGATCGTGGGGCCGCCGGAGTTGCCGTGCGTGATCGAGGCCGTGATCTGGATGATCGGATCGCCCGACGGCGTGCGCTTCATCGCCGAGATCGCGCCGTCGTTGATCGAGGCCTCGAGCTGCGACTTGTCGTCGAGCAGGCCCTGCATGTCGGCGGCGCCCGGGTAGCCGATCGCGAGCACCTTATCCTGCAGCTCGACCTGCTCGGAATCGGCGAGCTGGAGGTTCGGCGCATCCTTCGTCGCGACCTTGATCACCGAGACGTCGGTGCCTTGCCCGGGCTTGCCGTAGGCGACGATGTCGTATTTCATCTTCTTGCCGTCGCCGAGGACGATGTCGTTGTTCTTGACGACCGTCGCACTCGCGAGTAATTGCTCGGCGAGCTGCAGCTTGTCGGCATCGCTCGCCCGCGCGAAGTCGGGAGTGCGGGCAAGCTTGCCGAACAGCTGGCGCAGCGCCGATTTCTTGGCCTCGAGCTCGCCCTTCTTGATGTCCTCGACGACGTGCGCGTTGGTCACCACGAAGCCATCGGCGCTCGCGAAGAAGCCCGAGCCCATGCCGCCCACGTACTCCTTCGCGGAGTTGGTGCCGATCGTGAACGTGACCTCCCAGAAGCCGAGCACGCGGACGACGCTCGACTTCGCGAAGATCGCGGCTTTCTGCGCGTTGCTCGGCTCGTCGGCGTGGCTGGTCGTGGCTGCGATCAGCAGCAAGGCCAACGCGATCACGCGAACCATGCCGGCCATCGTACTACAGCGGGGTGTTCAGAGAGGGATGTTGCCGTGCTTGCGGGGAAGGTTGGTCTGGCGCTTGTTCGCGAGGGTGCGGAGCGAGCGGATGATCGTCCACCGCGTGTCGCGCGGCCGGATGATCTCGTCGATGTAGCCGAGCGACGCGGCCTTGTAGGGGTTCGCGAACCGCTCCTTGTACTCGGCGGTGAACCGGCTGCGGGCGGCGGCCTTCTCGGCAGGATCGGTGATCTTGTCGAGCTCGCTCTTGAAGATGATGTTGACCGCCCCCTCGGGGCCCATCACCGCGATCTCGGCGGCCGGGAACGACACGTTGATGTCGGCCCGGATGTGCTTGCTCGCCATGACGTCGTACGCGCCACCGTAGGCCTTGCGCGTGATCACGGTGATCTTCGGCACCGTCGCCTCGGCGAACGCGTAGAGCAGCTTCGCGCCGTGCTTGATGATGCCGCCGTACTCCTGGTTGGTGCCCGGCAAGAAGCCCGGCACGTCGACGAACGTCACCAGCGGGATGTTGAAGCAATCGCAGAACCGCACGAACCGCGCGGCCTTGATCGACGCGTCGATATCGAGGCAGCCGGCGAGGTGGTTCGGTTGGTTCGCGACGATGCCCGTGGCGCGACCATCGAACCGGGCGAATCCGACGACGATGTTCTTCGCGTAGTCCTTGTGGACCTCGACGAACTGCCCGTCGTCGACGACGCCGTTGATGATCTTCTTGATGTCGTAGGGCTTGTTCGACTCGATCGGGACGATCGAATCGAGCGCGGCATCGGCGCGATCTGCCGGATCCTTGGTGGCGCGCACGGGCGGATCTTCGCTGTTGTTGCCGGGCATGAACGACAGCAGCTCGCGAAGGCGCGCGATACACGACAGCTCGTCGCCTTCGGTGAAGTGCGAGACACCCGACTTGCTCGCGTGCGTCATCGCGCCGCCGAGCTGCTCCTTGGTGACCTCCTCGTGGGTCACCGTCTTGATCACCTCGGGGCCGGTGATGAACATGTACGAAGTCCGATCGACCATCAGGATGAAGTCGGTGATCGCGGGCGAATACACCGCCCCGCCGGCACATGGCCCCATGATCGCGGATAGCTGCGGCACGACGCCGCTCGACAGCACGTTGCGCAGGAAGATGTCGGCGTAACCGGCGAGCGACTCGACGCCCTCCTGGATGCGCGCCCCGCCCGAGTCGTTGAGTCCGACGACCGGGCAGCCGATCTTGGTGGCCAGGTCCATCACCTTGCAGATCTTCTGCGCGTAGGCACCCGACAGCGACCCGCCAAACACGGTGAAGTCCTGGGCAAACACGCAGACCGGCCGGCCGTCGACGAGCCCGTGCCCGGTGACCACGCCGTCTCCGAGAATCTTCTGTTCCTGCATGCCGAAGTCCGCGCAGCGATGCGTCACGAACTTGTCGAGCTCGACGAAGCTGCCCTCGTCGAGGAGCGCGGCGATGCGCTCGCGTGCGGTCAGCTTGCCGGCTTCGTGCTGCTTGTCGACCCGGGCTTTGCCCCCGGCGAGCAAGGCACGCGCCTCCATCTCGGCAAGGCGGCGCAGTGGATCGGGATCATGGCGAGTGGTCACGGGTGCGGCGTATAGTAGTGGCGTGGCGAACGTCAAGGGGAGCGCGCTATCGTCGCGCGTTCTGTGGGTGCAACTAGGGCATGGGGATGCGGGGATGGAACGCCTGCGCGCGCAGGTCTCGCCCGAGCTGCGGGCGCATCTCGAAGAGGGCATCCACAAGGCGAAGTGGTACCCGTTCGAGGACTTCATCGAGCTAGCCGTCGCGATCGACCGGCTGTTCGGCAAGGGCGACCTCGGCCTGATCCACGAGCTCGGCCGCTATGGCGCCGATGCGAACCTCACCACGATCTATCGCCTGTTCTACAAGGTGGGTACCACCCACTGGATCCTCGGCCGGGCGGTGCGGCTGTGGAGCGCGCACTACGACTCCGGCTATCTCGAGGTGCTGACGCGCGGCCCGAAGACGGCCGTGCTGCGCGTCCGCGGCTTCGCCACGCCACATCGCGTGCACTGCATGTCGGTCGCCGGCTGGGCCGAGCGATCGATCGAGCTCTCCGGCGGCGTCAACGTGAAGACCGAAGAGCCGCTGTGCCGGACGCGCGGCGACGAGTTGTGCCAGCTCGAAGCGAAGTGGGAGTGACGAAGCTCGTCGCACTACTTTGATCCACCTCGATACATGACGTCGGAGCGGAGCACGTACTTCGTCCCGCTGTTGACCACGCAGCCCTCGTGAAGCACGCGGTGCTGGAACAGCAAGGCCATCCCGACCTGTGGTCGAACATCCACCTCGTAGTCGTGGAACTGCGTCGAGCCGCCGCTGAAACCGTCGTTGAGATAGACCATGAACGTGAGCTCGCTGCGCTCGCTGTCGTTGCGCCGGAAACAGCCGTCGAAGTGTGGTGCGAACCGCTGCCCCGGCTCGTAGCGATACGCCCGGAAACGCTCGTTCGTACCGACGGGGCGCGTGCCGCACAGGGTTGGCAGCTTCGAGGCGATGCGATCGAACAGCGCTGCCGCGAACGGCACGTCGTCGAACATCGCGCGCTGGTTGTTGCGCACGTCGGGTCGCATGACCGGGCCACCCGGCGTCGAGATCGGAGCCTCGGTCGGCACCAGGGCATCGATCCGCGCGACCATCGCGGCACATTCAGCAGCCGTCATCACGCCGGGGATCGTGAACGCCACCGGCGCGGTCAGATCGAGCGAATCACCGTCGACGTACGGCCGGCCGATGCCGGGGATCAGGATGTCCATCTTCTTAGTGTTCAGTAGACACCAAGAAGATGCCAGCAAAAAAACCGTCGCTCACCACCCGCTGGTCCAACGAAGGCATGGACACGCGGAACCAGCACACTGGTGGTGAGCGACGGAAGCGGAGAGCTCAGTCGACCGAGTACTTCGCCGTGTAGGCGAGCGGCACCCGGAACGATCCGGTGGTGCCTTCGAGATGGATGCTGAGGGCACCCTTGACGCAGGCGGCCTCGTTCGGCTGACCGCCGGTGACGCTCACCTGCGTGCCGTTCACGTTGCTGACGTTGAACGTCACCATCATGC
>JACCYD010000209.1 GCA_013696695.1 Deltaproteobacteria bacterium
GAACACGATCGCCCGCCTCGCCGCGCTGTCGACCGGCGGCACGATCACGCTCGCGGATTACCAGGCCGCCTGCGGCGCGCCATCCACCGATTCCCCGCCGCCCGCCGAAGCCGATGTCGGCGACGAGCACGCGCCGCCGCTCGACGCGCGCGGTGGGCCATCGCTCAAGGAGCAAGTCGAGGCGTTCGAGCGCGGCCTGGTCTCGCGCGCGCTCGAAGGCACCGGTGGCAATCAATCGGAAGCCGCGCGCCGCCTCGGCGTCAGCCGCGTCACGCTGATCGACAAGATGAAGAAGTACCACCTCGGCACCAAGCGCTGAGCGGTGGGCGTCGGGCTCTACAGCGCGCTGGGTGACGCCGACGACGACGTACTCGCGATCCTGACGGCGTTCGGTGATGCGCTGGCGCGCGACGAGGATGCCGTCAGCCTGCTGCCCGAGGAGGCGTGGGTCGCCGGCGCGTCCGCGGTTCGCGAGATCCGCGAGTTCGAGGCGCGTGTCGGTCAGCCCTGCGGTGCGGCCGCCGAACGGGTCCACACGCCGGGCGGGCCCGCGATCGAGCTCGGCAATCGCGGTCACCTCGCGTTTGGCGCGCAGCATCGGTCGGCTGCCGAGGTCGTCGCACGCGCCCTCGCCGATCTGATGACCGCGCTGGGCGCGACCAACGTCACCAGCTTCACCGTCGATTGACGGCGATCGATCGCGCCACGTCGATGCCGAGGTCGACTGCACTCGCGATGAACGATTAGCGCTTCCGCGTTACCATCGATGGCTTGCGAGACATCTACGAGGAAGGCATGGCGCGACCGACCATCGCCCTGGTGATGATCGTCGGGCTGTCGCTCGCGCTGCTCTGGATGGCCGTGGTCGCGTTCATGCGTGCGCGGCGGCGCACCAAGATCGCCGCCGAAGAAGCCGCCTCGCTCTCCGATCCGAACGCGCCACTTCAGGAAGGCGAGATCGTGCTGTCGGGCATCGTCGAGCACGCGCCCGCGCACGACGTCGCCGTGCGCGTCGAGATCACGCAGGAAGGCACCGAGCACGAGAGCTCGGGCTCGTACAGTCACCGCTGGACCGAGGTCGATCGCACCACCACGGTCTCGCCGTTCTATCTCGTGCTCCGCGACAAGACGCGCGTCCGCGTCGAGCCACCGAAGACTGTCGAGGTCGCAGATGATCTCGATCACAAGGTGCTGATCAGCGACAAGCGACGCATTCGCTCCGCCGAGCTGGTCCCCGGCGAGTCGCTCCACGCGCATGGCTGGCTCGAGCGCGGCGGGGATGCCGAGGCCACCGCGGGCTACCGCGATGTCGCGTGGGGCTGGCTCCTCCGTCCTGCGAACAAGCGAATGATGCTGTCCTCTCACCCGCTCGGCGATGGCCTTCGCAAGCGAGTTGCGTTCCATCGCCGGTACGGCATGGCCGCCGTCTTCGGCTTCCTGATCCTCCAGATCTCACTCCTCGGGTACTACGCGCGCGCGTTCGGCACCGTCGAGGAAGCCACCGTCATCGATCGCACCGTGTCGCAGTACGAGGATAGCGACGGCCATACCCACTACGACTACTTGCTGAAGCTCGAACTGCCCGGCGAACCCACTCAGTACACCATGGAAGTCTACGACGACGCCTTCGCGAGCACGTCGAAGGGCGAGCGCCTCCCGATCCTCAGGGGATGGGGATGGGAGCTCGGAGCTCGGCCGACCGTGCCGGGTTGGCGACTGATGGTCGGACTGCTCCTCGTGATCGCGTTGCCGCTGATCTACAAGCTCCGGCGAGTCGCGACGCGACCGTGGTTCCGACGCAAGGTCGTCGACAAGGGCTCTGGTCGCCTCACCAACGACACCGAGTCGAAAGAGTGATCACTTGCAGTCGTGCTCGAACGCCTTCTTGCCGCCGAACTCGCCGATGAACTTCAGCTTCTTTTTGTCGGCGAGCGTCATCGTGAACTTCGCGGGCACCTTCTTGCCGCTCATGTTGCCCGCCTCGCCTTCCCAGATCATCGAGATGGCGGTGGCCTCCTTGCCCTTCATGTTGATCCAACCACCCATGTTGTCGTAGCCGGTCATCACCCACGCCTTGCTCACCGGGTCGACGCCGAACACGGCCTGACCGAGAAACGCCGGCATGGTCTTGGTCTTCTGCGTCGACATCACCAACCCGACCCAGAAGCCCTCTAGCTCCTTCTTGAGCGCGAGCTTGCCGAGGACCTTCTCGCCACCATCGTTGGTCGCGGTGCAGGCCCACGTCTTCTGCCAGTCCTTCGTCGCGTCGAGCTCCTTGGCGGGCGTCGGCTTCGCCATCGGTGCGGGCGCCGGTGCCTCCTTGGGGGCGTCCTTCTTCGGCGCCTCCTTGGGTTGGGCGAACGCCACGCCGGTACCGACGAGTAACGTGATTCCAAACGCGGTCTTCATCATCTGAGCCTCCTGGTTGAGGCCGGCATCCTACTCCGTGCCCGGCAGTCCGCGAGAGATCCCCGGCAATTCCGAGTGCCTCCAAAGGCTCGTCCGCCGCCGCCGACTCCTCCCGGATCCGTTTGCCGACTCGGCGAACATCTCGACCTGATCGCGTCGACACGATGGCCCCTGCAGGTTGCGACGACGCAAACGTTCCTGCTACGCCCTCCCCATGGAGCGCATCGTCCACCTCTGCAACGGCGACTCGACCGCTGACACTCTCTCGCTCGCCGATCTTCCGGGCGAAATCCGCGTCTGGGCTGATGCTCTCGATCAAGGGCCCTCGCTCCCCGTCTCCGACGACGAGCACTACAAGGCACGCACCGCCTTCTGGGCCTCGCAGGGCTCGACCGGCGATTCCACCAAGCTCGCCGAGTACGATCGCGGGCTCGACGAAGCCGCCGCCGCCGAAGAGCTCATCCTGTGGTTCGAGCACGATCTGTTCGATCAGCTCGCGCTCTGCCGCGTGCTCTCGCGCCTCGCGCGCCGCGGCCTCCCGCAAACGCTCACCATCGTCTCGATCGATCGCCACCCCGAGGTCCCCAACTTCCTCGGCTTCGGCCAGCTGCAGCCCGAGCAACTCGCGGAGCTGTGGCCGCGCCGCACCCCGCTCTCGCGCGACGCCATCGACGAGGCCATCACCACCTGGATCGCCGTCACCTCCTCCGATCCGCGCGCTCTCCCCTACCTCACCCGCCGCGTCAAAGCCCTCCCCTTTCTCGCCGGCGCCATCGAGCGTCACCTCGAGGAATTTCCCGATCCGCAATCCGGTCTGTCGCGCACCGAGCGCCAGCTCCTCGCCGCCGTCGCGCGAGGCATCGCCACCGGCGGCGAGCTCATGAAGACCGTGCACGCGATCGATCCGCGCTACCCGATCACCGACACGTATCTCCTCCACACGCTCCGCACCTTCGCCACCGCCGGCTTGGTCGAGGGCGTGGCGCCCAGCGGCCCATCGCCCAGCGCGTTCCGCGAGGTCAACGCCACCATCA
>JACCYD010000224.1 GCA_013696695.1 Deltaproteobacteria bacterium
ACTGAAGCGTGGTAAGCACTCGGGCCATGCCCGTCCAGCCACGCACGCCCCCGGGTGTCATGGAGCTTCTGCCCCCGCAGCAGATCGCGTTCCAGCGCATGCTCGACACCATCCGTCGCGGCTTCGAGCGGTTCGGGTTCCTCCCCGTCGAGACGCCGGTGTTCGAGCTCACCGACATCCTGCTGACCAAGTCCGGCGGCGAGACCGAGAAGCAGATCTACTTCGTCCAGTCGACCGGCGCCCTCGAGCGCGATCGCTCGAATTATGGCCTCGCAGGCTCGGCCAACCCACCGGCCGCCAAGCCGCCGGAGATGGCGCTGCGCTTCGACCTCACGGTGCCGCTCGCGCGCTACGTCGCCGAGCACGAGCACGAGCTCAACTTCCCGTTCCGGCGCTATCAGATCCAGCGCGTGTACCGCGGCGAGCGCAACCAGAAGGGGCGCTATCGCGAGTTCTACCAGTGCGACATCGACGCGGTCGGCAAGGACTCGCTGCCGCTGGCGTACGACGCCGAGATGCCGGCCGTGATCTACGGCGTGTTCAAGCAGCTCGCGTTCGGTCCATTCACGATCTACGTCAACAACCGCAAGCTGCTGCGCGGGATCCTCGAGAGCCATGGCATCGCTGGCGAGCTGCAGGCGCCGGTGCTCCACGAGGTCGATCGACTCGGCAAGCAGGATCGCGTCAAGGTCGAGGATGCGCTCGCGACGCTGGGGGTTCCACAGGTCACAGCCTCGCGGCTGATCGACACGCTGACGGCAAACGCCGGCGATTCGCGCGGAGTGTTGCAGTCGCTCAAAGAGTTCGCGGAGCCATCGCCGGCCTTCACCGAAGGGCTCACGGAGCTCGAGCGCGTGTACGAAGGCACGCTGGCGCTCGGCGTTCCCGAGGACGCGTGCAAGCTCAACCTCGCGATCGTGCGCGGCCTCGATTACTACACGGGCACCGTGTACGAGACGTTCCTCGATGACCACGCGGGCATCGGTAGCGTGTGCAGCGGCGGTCGCTACGACAACCTGGCCGGTCACTACACGAAGTCCAAGCTGCCGGGCGTCGGCATCTCGATCGGCGCGACGCGGCTGTTCTATCAGCTCCTCGAGGCGAAGCTGATCAAGGCGGAGGTCAGCGCGATCGCGGACGTCATCGTGCTCTCCGTCGAGCAGAAGCTGGCCGGCGACTACGCGGCGATCGCGACCGAGCTGCGGGACGCCGGGCTCAACGTCGAGGTCTACGGCGGTGACGACAAGCTCGCGAAGCAGTTCAAGTACGCCGATCGCGCGAACGTCGCGTTCGCCGTCGTGTTCGGCGAACGCGAGCGCGAGAAGGAGATCGTGAAGGTAAAAGTGCTGCGCACCAAGGAGGAGCACGAGGTGCCCCGCAAGGAGCTCGCCGCCCGGCTCGACGCCCTGGCCAAGCAAAGCGCCGAATCGTCCCGCTGACTCGCTCGCGACGGCCGTGCGATAGTCGACTTGCCATGGTGAACGGCCCCCCTTGCCCGAGCTGCGGTTGGACCCTGCGATGGGTACCGGAGCAGAACGCGTGGGGGTGCGATCGGTGCCGCACGATGCACCCGGCGGGGCCCGCGCAGGCACCGCCGCAGTCGGCGCCGGTCGCGCAACCGGCGCCGGTCGCAGCGCCGGTGTCGTCGTTCGCCGTTCCGGTGATCAGCCCGGCCGGCGGATCATTCGGCGGCTCGGCGGCCTCGAGCTCGCCGGTGGCGCGCGCACACTCGCCGTCGCAGCAGCCGGTCCAGGCACGCCCCAATTCTTCGTCGCAACCGAACTACGCGTATGGCCAGCAACCGCCGAACGCGCAGCCGCCGAGCCCCTACGTGCCGCAGCCGTACGTGCAGCAGGCGCCGGTCTCGCACGCCAACAATTCCCATCCCGCGACGCAGCAGCCCGGCGCGCAATCACAGCCCGTCACGCAGCAGCCCGGCGCGCAATCGCAGCCCGCCGCGCAACCGCAGCTCGGGGGGGCGTATCCCGGCGCGCAGTCACAGCCCGGGGGGGCGTATCCCGGCGCGCAGTCACAGCCCGGTGGCTCGTACCCCGATGCGAAGTCGCAACATCCGGGTGGCTCGTATCCCGGCGCGCAGCCAGGACCCGGTGGCTCGTACCCCGATGCGCAGTCGCAACATGGCTCGTATCCCGGCGCGCAACCAGGACCCGGTGGTTCGTACCCCAATGCACCGTCGCAACAGCCCGGTGGTTCGTATCCCGGCGCGCAAGCGGGTGCGCCGTATCCAAACGTCCGCCCAGCCACCGGACCCCAGTCGCACGCAGCAGGTCAGCCGCGCGCCGGCTCGCAGTCCGCAGCGCCTGCGTACTTCCCCGGTGGATATCCGATCCACACGCCGGCGCCCGATAGCGTTCACGCACCCGAGCCACCGGCACCGGCGAAGAAATCGAAGCGCGGGCTCGCGATCGGGTTGGTCGCGGTCGGTGCGATCGGTGCCGGCGTCGCGATCGCGGTCGCGATGTCTGGCGGCAAGGGCAGCAAGGGCGGCGCGGAATCAAAGGAGGCCGTCACCGCCGACACGCTCGCCGCGCTCACCAAGCCCGACGTCGACGCGCTGGTCGCACTGGCGCCGGAGAGCGAGCGCGACATCATGGAGTGCACCGAGGTCGGCGAACAGGATCGCGATCCGCCGGCCAAGACGCTGGAGAAGCTCCGCGAGGCGCTCACCAAGAAAGCCGACACCGCAGCGGGGCTCGCGGTCGAGCTGGTGAAGCTCGGCGACGGCAAGACCACCAAGATGGAGAAGGGCAAGGAGGTCAACAAGGGCTGCCTGTTGACCACCGACGTCGCGCTCCACGATCACGAGCTCGTCCTCAAGGTGAAGCAGGGCGACAAGCCGGCGAAGGAGCGCACCGCGCGGATCGGCCTGATGGAGGTCGACGGTCGCTGGTACCTGTCGAGCCCGCCGAGGATCGTGCGGCCCGGCGATTGTGCGACCGCGGCCAAGGCGTCGATCAAGATCAACGACGCCACCTGGAAGAAGTCGAGCCTCGGCGATGCGGCGAAGGCGCGCCTCGAGAAGGCGATGCTCCAGCACTGCACGGACGATGGC
>JACCYD010000264.1 GCA_013696695.1 Deltaproteobacteria bacterium
CTGCGGCCGCGTACGACTTCACGGTCAAGGGCGGCTCGATCGGCTTCGTCGGCGAGACCAAGGTGACACGCATGCGCGAGCTCGCGCTGCGCTGCCGGATGCCGATGGTGTGGCTGATCGATTCCGCCGGGGCGCGGATCGATCCGGGGCGCAATCGCGATCCCGATCAGATCTCGTTGTTCGCCGGTAGCGGACATCTGTTCCGCGAACAGGTCGTGATGTCGGGCGTCGTGCCGCTGGTGTCCGCGATGGTCGGGCCCGGCGCAGCAGGCACGGCGTACATCCCGGGCCTCGCCGACTTCGTGCCGATGGTCGCGGGCAAGAGCTCGATGGCGCTCGCCGGGCCGTCGCTCGTCAAGGCGATGACGAACCAGGATGTCACCGAGCAAGACCTCGGCGGGTCGCGAATCCATTGCGAGGTCAGCGGCGTCGGCGATGTCGAGGTCGAGTCCGACGAGGCGTGTATCGCGATCGTGAAGAAGTATCTGTCGTTCATGCCGCAACACTGTGGTGAACGGCCGCCCGTGCACGGATCCAGTCGATCGCGCCGACGATGGCCTGCTCGACATCGTCCCCGAGAGTCAGCGCAAGACCTACGACATGTACGAGGTGATCAAGCGGATCGTCGACAACGGCGACATCCTCGACATCAAGCCGCGGTGGGCACGCCCGATCATCACCTGCCTCGCGCGCTTCAACGGCCGCCCGGCGGGCATCGTCGCGAACAACCCGAAGCAAGCCGGCGGCATCCTCGACTCCGATACCGCCGACAAGGCCGCTCACTTCATCCAGATCTGCGACGCGTTCGGGATCCCGCTGGTGTTCCTGATGGACGTGCCGGGCTTCTGGGTCGGCAAGGACCACGAGCACGGCGGCATCATCCGCCACGGCGCGAAGATGCTGCACGCGATGGCCGCGGCCACGGTGGCCAAGCTCACCGTCGTCACGCGCAAGGGCTACGGCGCCGGGTACTACGTGATGGCCGGTCGCGCCTACGAGCCGGATCTCCTGGTCGCGTGGCCGGGTGCCGAGATCAGCGTGATGGGCGCCGAAGGGATGCTGTCGATCGCCGGTGCGAAGATGTTCGGCGACACCCCACCGCCACCTGAAGTCCGCGCGCAGATCGCGAGCGCGATCCAGAAGCACATCGACATCTACAAGGTCGCCGGCTGGGGCCTCGTCGACGATGTCATCGACCCGCGCGAGACCCGTGCCACGCTGTGTCGCGCGATCGAGATGTCGTGGGGGCGTACCGTCGAACGCCCCGCGCGCAAACGCGGAATCATGCCGGTCTAAAGGAGCTCACCATGTACGCCTTCTCCCAAGAACATCAGATGGTGCGCGGCCTGATCCGCAAGTGGGCCGCCGCAAAGCTCGAGCCCAGGCTCGACGCGCTCGAATCGGGCGAGCCACCCTACGAGGTCATGCGCGACTTCGTGAAGACGTTCGGCATCGCCGACATGGTTCGCGCGTCGTTCGCGAAGCAAGAAGCGGCCGAGGCGGCTGGCGAGGCGCCCCAAAAGCTTGCCGGTCTCGGCTCCGGCGATCCGGCGATGGGCGCGGCGGTCTCCGTCGAGCTCTCGCGCGTGTCGCCGGGCTTCTCGATGGCGCTCGGCGCATCCCTGGGTCTCGCGGGCGGCGCGATCATGGGCAAGGGCACGCTCGAGCAGCGCCGACGCTGGGCGCTGCCGATCCTGTCAATGGAGAAGATCGGCGCGTGGGGCATGACCGAGCCCGGCGCGGGCTCCGACGCGTTTCGCTCGATGCACACGACGGCGACGCCGAAGGGCAACGGCTTCGTGTTGAACGGCCAGAAGACGTTCATCACCAACGCGCCGTACGCCGACACCTTCGTGATCTACGCGAAGGTTCACCGCACGGGTGACGAGACGCCGCTCGAAGCGCGCCCGATCCAGCCGTTCGTCGTCGAGCGCACCGACAAGGGCCTCGCGACCGGCAAGCCGATGCGGAAGATGGGCATGCACACGTCGCCGACCGGCGAGGTCTTCCTCGAAGATTGCTTCCTGCCAGCCGATCGCATGCTCGGCGAGGACAAGTCGATCGTCGGCAAGGGCTCGGCCAAGGACGTCTTCCACTCCGAGCGCACCGGCATGGCTCCGATGTGTGTCGGCATCATCGAGCGCTGCCTCGAGATCGCCACCGAGTACGCGAAGCAGCGCATGACGTGGGGCAAGCGGATCGCCGAGTACCAGCTCGTGCAGGAGAAGCTCGCGCGCATGTTCATGCACCTGCAGAACTGCGAG
>JACCYD010000269.1 GCA_013696695.1 Deltaproteobacteria bacterium
CTACATGGCCGCGTACGCTCGCACCTCACCCCGAGCAACCTTTCACCCTCGATCTGCGACGGATCGATCTCGGCGTGCCGATGCCGCGCGCGGAGGACTGGGTGCAAGAAGAAACGAGCGGGCCAAAATGAGCGTGGAGCTCGATATCCACGACGAGCTGGTACAGCGGCGAGGTGTCGAGATCTGGGTCGGAGCCGAGCCGACCTTCACGCGCGCCGATTCCGTCGAGCCCGCCTGGCTCGCGGACGCCGAGGGCGGCGACAAGCTCGCGCGCGCGCACGCCCTCGCCTGCAAGCTCGCCGACGGTTTGCCCGGAGCACGCGTCACGCGCGTGGTCGGGCGGCAGTATCCCGACGAGCCCGCACCGCGGTTCGCGTGGGGCGTGCGCTGGCGTGATGGCGACACCGGGCCCGGTGTCACCGCCGCAGTCGACTCCAAGCCGCAACCTCCACCGCACGATCTCGGCGGCGATCATTGGCTCACGGTCACCCCCGACCCCGGCGTCGTCGAGGTCAACATGGCCCCGTGCGGCACGATCGGCGCGTTCGCCGATCAAGCGGATCAGATCTGGAATGCCGCGGCCGCCGCCGGCCTGTCCGCCGTTCGCCATCGCTTCAACGGCGACGTCGCCGATTCCGGTGGTGGCGGGCAGCTCACGCTCGGTGGCCCGACGCCCGAGGCGTCTCCGTTCGTGCGGTACCCGGCGGTCCTCCCCGCGCTGGTCCGCTACCTCAACAACCATCCGTGTCTGTCGTACTGGTTCGCGAGCGAATGCGTCGGCTCTGCCTCGCAAGGGCCGCGCCCCGACGAGGGCACGCGCGAACGCTACGACGAGCTCGAGGTCACGCTGGCCTATCTCGAGCGCCTCGCCGATCGCGGCGAGCTCTCGCCCGAGCATCTCTGGCTCTCGCTCGCGCCGCTGCTCGTCGATAGCGCCGGCAACGCGCACCGCGCCGAGCTCAACATCGAGAAGCTGTGGAATCCGCACGTCACGCCGCATGGCACGCGCCACGGCAAGCTGGGCGTCGTCGAGCTGCGCGCCGTTCGCATGCCGGAGCGCACGTCGATGCTCGCTGCGCTCGCGGCACTGTATCGCGCGATCGTCGCGCGCCTGATCGTCTCCGACTATCGCGAGCCGCTGATCGACTGGCACGACGAGCTCCACGATCGCTTCGCGCTGCCCGCAGCGCTGTCGCGCGACCTTCGCCTCGTGCTCGGCGATCTCGACAGCCACGGGCTCGGCCTGCCACCGCAGCTTCGCCACGAGCTCGACGCGTGGCGCTCGCCCGGCATCGCCTGTCGTCTCGGCGATGCCACGCTCACGATCCGCCCCGCCCTCGAGTTCTGGCCGCTCGTCGGCGACGTCGCCTCGCAAGAACGCGCCGGCGCACGCATCGTCGACGCCTCCACGCAGCGCGTCGAGATCGCCGTCGAAGGCGCCGTCGATCGGATCGCGATCGCGGGCCGCTGGGCTCAACCGCGCGCGCTCGGAGATGGGCCGCGCGTGCTCGGCGTGCGTCGCCGCATCTACCTGCCCTCGCCCGGCCTCCACCCGACGCTGCCGCCTCTCGATCCGCTCGTCATCGAGTGGGCGCATGGTGGTCGCGCGCAGCGCATCGAGCTGTGGGCGTGGAAGCCTGGTGGTGGCCCCTACGACGGCCTGCCGCGAGATGCCGACGATGCGCTCGCCCGCCGCAACCAGCGCGTCGCGATCACGAATCTCGATCGCCCGCTCGAGGCCGACGGCCACTGGCCGGAGACGCGGCCGTTCACGATCGATCTCCGCGCTTAGTGCGCGATGCAGTCGAGGACCTGCTTGCAGTCATCCATCGCCATGCACTTGTCGTAGGTCGCGATCGATCGCTCGTCCGCCGTGCAGTCGGGCTGCGACCGCCGCACCATCTCGGCCTCGTCCTTTCCCCACACCTTCTCGACACACGCCGGCAACGTCTCGGTGACCCACGCGCACATGCCCGCTTCCATCTCGCGGCCGCCGCGCATGCTCTGCCGATACTCCTGGAACTGCTTCGCGGCGAGCGTGCCGGTCACCACGACGATCACCGCGAACACGGCGAGCAGCAACGCACGATCTTTGTGCTCGGGCAGTGCGCGCGCCGCGAACAGCGCGAGCAAGCCGGTCGCCGCGCCCGCGAGGATCGACAGCAAGATGATCGCGCGACACGCGCCGCCGACGCCGCCGTAGTCCCAGCCGCACGACGTGCCCGAGCTCAGCCGGTGCACGACGTACGTCGCGAGTGGCACCGACACGACGAGCACGAGCCACGGTGCGAACGATCGCCGCTTCTCGGGAACGCTCGTCCCCCCCGCGCGTGACGCCATCTCGTCAGCCTATCAGGCGACTTACGGCATGACGCGAAC
>JACCYD010000285.1 GCA_013696695.1 Deltaproteobacteria bacterium
AGAAGCCGGCGCGCACCAGCATCTCGGACATCACGCTGCCGGTCTCGCGATCGCGGCGCTTGCCGAGGAAGTAGTCGGCGTAGGCATCGCGCAGGCCGACGCGCAGCTTGCCCTCGGGCACGTTGACTTGCGCACGCTCGTCGACCGCACCGTCGAACGACACCACGACCGCGGCCTTGGTCCCGAGCGTGCCGCGCACGCCGATGCGCGCGTTCTGGAGCTCGAAGCCGTCGTCGCGACCGACGAACTCGACGTTCGGATCGTTCTGGATCGCCTTGTACTGCAGCCGCAGAAAGCCGAACGGCGTCAGCTTGAAGGTCGCTTCCGAAGCCGGGGGCAGCGCCGGATCCGGTGCCGGAGCCTCGGAGCTTGGTGCAGCGGCGGGTGGCGGGGCAGCAGAGATCGGCGCCGCCGCTTCGGGCTTCGCAGCGGTCTCTCCTCCCTGGTCCGGATCCTCCGCCGCGGCCGCTCGAGGAACCAGCGCAGTGACGAGGCAGAGGGCGCATCGCACCCGGGCGTCCATCCTTCATAGGTATCATGATGTTCCCGTGCACCTGCTCGCTGCCATGGTCGTTCTCGCAACCGGTTGCGGCCGGATCGCGTTCGAGCCATTCACGGCTCCGACCGACAGCACGAGCGACGGCGCTGTCGATAGCGCGACCGTGTGCAACGACCCGATCGCCGATGCCTTCGACGACGGCGTGATCTCGTCGATCTGGAGCGTCTCGGTCGAAGCGCCGGTGACGGTCGTCGAGTCGAACGGCAACATCACGATCACGCTCGCCGAGACCGGCAACTTGTACGGCAACCTCACGATCGGATGTCGCTACGACATGCGCGGGCGCGAGATTTCGATCGAGGTGCTCGACGTCCCCGATGGCGATCCCGCGGCCGAAATGTTTCTCGAGCTCGGGATCGACGGGGACAACCGCGTCGGGATCGACGTCACTTCCAGCAACCTGCGATCGTATCGGCGCATCGGCGGCAACTACGTCGACGTCGATGTCGTGCCGTACGATGCGCTCGCGAAGCGGTTCTGGCGTCTGCGCGAGACCGCCGGCACGATGTTCTGGGAGACGTCCGACAATCGCGTCGACTGGACCGTCCGTCACTCCGAAGCGTCGCCGCTCGATGTCTCCAACGTCGAGATCGGGATCCACGCCGGCACGTTTGATGTCGCGACGAGCCCCGGCGTGGCCCGGTTCGACAACTTCGACGTTCGTTAAGCAACGAGCGCGGCGACGCGCGCGGGATCGAGGACGATGCCGTGACGTGCGAGCGGCTTCGCGATCGATTGCTCGACCGCCGTACGCAGTGCCTGCTTGCCGGTCGCGTCGTGCCCGCCGAGCCCGCGCGGGAGCGGACAGGTCTCGCACTCGGCATCGCGCCACAGCGGCGTGTAGACCTCGATGGTGTCCTCGGCGAGGCGCGCGAGCTGGGCGCGCTCGGCATCGGTGAAGTCCTCCTGCGCCCACTCGAGGAACCAGAAGCCGCACCGCGCGTGCGGGCCCTCGTCGACGAGCAACCGATCGAGCACCGCCTTGACGAGCGGCTCGTCGGCAAGCGCGCGCGACCGCGCCATCGCCGGGACCGACAGTGATTCGCTGACGCACGACGTGGTCACGGCGATCTCTGCGGCGCGCATCAGCGGCCGGCAGCCCGGCGTGGTCACCGGCGAGATCCGATCGAGATCGAACTCGAGCGGCACCGCGCCGCCGAGCTCCATCGTCAGGCGCGACGACAGCTCGACGTGAAACAGCTCGTCGACGACGATGTCGGCCGACATCGCGATCAGATCGATCGGCGCTCCACAGCGCAGCATCGCCGTGCTGAGCGCAGAGAACGCCGCGGCGCTCGCGTACTCGGTGAACACGCCGTTGCTCCAGATCTTGCGGGCCTCGACGCCGTGCAGCTCGGGATAGCCCGCGAGATCGATCGTGCCCCACGGCAGCTCGTCGCCGCCGGGCCGCCGCTTGTGAAGACGCGCCGCCGTTGCTCCACCACGCCATGACAATTCGAACATGCTGATCTCCTCGAGGTTGGTTAGCGACGCTCGTGCTCGAACACCGGGCGCTCGACCCCGTCTTCGTCCAGCCCGAGCCCGGCGAACACCACCGCGATCCCCCTCGACGGGTGGTTCGGGTGGGCGGGCTTGCGCGCCAGATCGTTGTTCGGGTGGTCGGGCTTGCACGCCGGATAGTCCGGATGGAGTCGGGTCAGGGGATGGTTGTCTTTGTCGAGCACGTTGGCGCACGCCGGCGCCCCACTCGGGAGCTTCCGCGGCTCGATCGCGGCGGGCTTCGACGTGCGCGTGTCGCGCTCTGCGCTCGCGACGCCGCCGCCGAATCCGAGGGCCACCACCGCAAGCAAGGGAGTGATCGTTCGCTTCGTCATGATCAGATCACTCCGATCACTCTGCGCATCTGCGCACCATCCCCGACCGGGTCGCGACGTTGCCGCAGGCGGGCGCGCCGTTGCGCATCCGGCGTGGCTCGGCCGTGATGATCGGGGCCGGATCCGCATCCCGGAGTCCGAGCAGCACCAGCGTCTTCTTCAGCACCATGAAGCCGGCGACCGCCGCGCTCGGGTCGATGCCGTTGATGCAGTACTGGTACGCGACCTCGTTCGTGTTGCCGTCGAGCTTCGCGAGCACGTTGCCGCATGCGGGTGCGCCGCTCGGCAGCGTGCGCGGCATCGCGACGACCGGCGTCGGCGCAGGTGCAGCCACCGTCCGGCACGGGCGCGGACTCTTGGTCTGCGCGTTGCCGCAGGCGGGTGCCCCCGACGGCAGCGTCCGCGGCGCCATCGGCTGCGAGGCATCCGGGCTGGCCGCGGCGGGAGCGCTGATCC
>JACCYD010000297.1 GCA_013696695.1 Deltaproteobacteria bacterium
GAGCCACGACCAGAGCCACGACCAGAGCCACGACCAGAGCCACGACCCGCGGAGCCACCAGCGGAGCCAAGAGCCAAGCCGGAGCCAAAGCTGCCGAAGCGAGCGGAGGACTGGGGCCAGTTCTGGCGGGAGGTGCCGTGATGAAATCGATCCTGCGGAGCGTTGCGATCACGTGTGCGCTCGCCGGGCGGGCAGCTGCCGAGGACGAGATCGTTCGCGGTGCGGTGCTCAAGGTCGAGGCCTCGGAGATCTACGTCAACGTCGGGCGCGATCGCGCGGTCATCGACGGCGCTCCGCTCCGCATCAAGCGCACGATCAAGCTGCAGCATCCGATCACGCGCGCCCAGATCGAAGATTGGGTGCCGGTCGGCAGCGCGGTGGTCACGCAAGCCGGCGGGCAGCTGTCGCGCGCGATCGTCGGCGCGCTGATCGACGAGATCAAGATCGGCGATGTCGTCGAGGTGTTCATCGATCGTCCGGACAAGCCGGGCCTGCCGCCCCCCGTGCCCGGGCCGGTCGTGCCCACCGGGCCACAGGTCGATCCGGCCACCGCCACGGTGCTGGCGTCGTTCGCGCTGCAGACCGGCCAGACCATCGATGCCCGCATCGCGACCTGGGAGACGTTCCTGTCGCGGCACCCGGATTCGCCGTACGCCGCCGCGATCCGCAAGGACCTCGAGGTGCTGAGCTCACTGCGCGAGCAGATGACTCCGCGCTCGCCGGCGGATATCAGCGGCGTCGCGGTGACGCTCGGCCACGCCGGCCCGCCATCGGCGCGCGCCGGCACGGCGATCCCGATGGTGTTCCTGCTCGATCGTCCGGACGCGATCGCGAGCGCGTACCTGCATTATCGCAGTGCCGGCGATCGCACCTATCGGCGCGTGTTGCTCGTTCGCGAGCACGAGATCTATCTGCGCGGGGCGGTGCCGGCCGAGGCCACGGTCGCTCCGGGCATCGATTACTTCATCGAAGTGTCCACGCCGGGTGGCGCGGCAGGTGTCGCGCTCGGCACGCCGGTGCAGCCTCTGCATGTCGATGTCAAAGCGCCGAACCTGATCGCGGATCGCTTCGGGCCTGCGCCGGGTCGCTCCTCGGTGCGGATCACCGGCGAGTATCTCGATTTCGCCACGTTCGAGCCGCGACCCGGCGATCGCCGCGACTCGGTGGTCGATGCGCACGTCGATTTCATCTATCGCATCGATCGCCTCGTGCAGAGCATCGGCGTCGGGTACGGCGTGCTCGCCGGTCGAGGCGGGTTTGCGGATCGCGAGTACTCGGCGATGGATCCGCTGCCGAAGTCGGCGTTCCAGTTCGGGTACGCCGATCTCGAGCTCGCGCTGTCGGAGAAGGGCGTCAAGGTCTCCGCCGGTGGCAAGCTGCTCGCGGGCGTCGGGCGCGATGGCTTCGGCCTCGGCGTCGAGGGGCGTGTCCGGATCGGAAATCGCGATGCTGCGAACTTGCAGTTCATCGCGCGCACGCTCGAGCAGATCGGCTTCGTCACCGACATCAAGTTCGGAGCGCGGCCGGTGTCGGATCTCGGCTTCGCCGTCTCGGTCGGTGCCACCGATCAGCCCAACAACGGCGACATCGCGGTCAAGCTCGGCACCGAGCTCGAGTACTTCGCGTCGGAGAGCATCTCGCTGCTGTTGCGCGGATCGTGGCAGGGCCGGACCGCCAAGCATGGAGGCATCGGCGGCGGCGCCGGTGTGGGATTCACGTGGTGAGGAGCGCAATGAAACCGATCATCTTGATCGCGAGCTTGCTCGCAGCAGCGCCAGCGAGCGCGTCGACGGTGCGCCACGTGCCGCCGGCCGCCGCCACCGCCGCCACGCCCGTCGAGCTCACCGCCGATGCAGCCTCGTCGTCGCCCACCCTCACGGTGCACTACCGCACCGTCGGGGCGACTGCCTTCGCCACCGCGGAGCTGGTGAGGCAGGGCGACACCAAGTGGGTCGTCGTGGTGCCGGCCGCGGCCGTCGCCACACCCGGCCTCGAGTACTACCTGGCCGCCGGTGACACCCCGGTGTTCGCCACGCCCGCGTGGCCACACACCACGCCGGTCACCGTCTCGGAGTCGGCGGATCGCCGCTCGCGCGATCTGCTACGCACGCAGAGCAAGCGCTCGCGGCTTCACGCGACGGGTGAGTGGGTCGATTACGGAACGCGGAGCTCGAACGGCGTCGATCTGAAAGACAGCTACTACCGGGTCGACGCCGACTTCTCGTATCGGCTGTGGGCGTATCCGCTCGAGGAGATCAAGGTCGGCTACACGCGGCTGATCGGTAACACCGAGGCCAATCCGAACGATCCGCTGATGTGTCTGGGCCCGCCGCCTTGCACGGTCGAGGCGGGCTACAAGGTCGCCGGCTGGTTCGAGCTCGGCCTCGCCCCGGTCGAAGGAATCCGGCTCGACGTCCGCGCCGCGGTGATGGCCACGGCCGAGGGCTTCGCGGTCGGTGGGCGCGTCGAGGGTAGGCTCGGCATGCTCGAGGGTAATCACGTCGCGACGGGCGTCGAATACATGGCTGACGTCGGCGTCGCCGGATACTTCCGGCTCGGCTGGGGCACGGTACCCACGGTGCCGATGTCGGCGACGGTCGAGATCACGAACATGCCGCTGAGCTCGCGCGATACCGGCGTGCGGTTGTTTTACGACATCGCACGCGAGGTTGGCGGCGGTGTGCGGCTCGGAGCGCGCGTCGGCTATGCCGCGCGAACGCAACAGGTCGCGGGCTTCACGGGTGGCGCCAACGTCACGGTGGATTTCTAGGAGATGGCGATGCATCTAAGACTCAGCATCCTCGCCACGCTTCTGTGGGCGGGCGTCGCCGCGGCGGAGCCGGTCGTGCTCGCGGTCGATGCCAGCTCGATTTACGTCGAGCTCGGTGCGCGCGATGGCGTCGGCGCCGGCACGGAGATCGAGTTGCTGCACGAGGTCACGGTCAAGGATCCGCGAACCGGTCAGACGCTACGAGATCACTTCGCGCTCGGCATCCTGACGGTGATCAAGAGCGGCGACAAGATCAGCGTCGCGAAGGCGGATGCCGTGCTCGCGAAGCGCGTGATGATGGGCGATCGCGTTCGCGTGGTGTCGGGGCTGCGCAAGTTCTCCGATCCGTGGGCCGAGCAAGTCGCGGCCAGTCGCGGTGGGGTGCCTCCGGTGATCACCGTGCCGACACCCGGTAAGCCCGGCGTCGATCACGCCGCACTCGTGCGTGCGGCCTGGCAGGACACGCTCGGCAAGGCGCCCGAGCATCGGATCGATCGCTGGCTCGAGCTGCTCAAGGCGGATCCGCAGGGTCCGTATCGCGCGGTGGTGCAGACCGAGATCGTGAGCCTCAAGTCGCAGATCGCCCAGCGCGACGCCGCGCTCGCCAAGGCGCGAAGCTCGAGCGTCTACGATGTCGCGCCGCGAATCACGCGGCTCGCGGTCGCCGTCGCAGGGGATGGCGAGAGCCCGCTCGCGATCGCGCCGATCGAGCGCGCGGTGCCGGGCAAGCCGATCCAGCTCGGGCTGCTGGTCAAAGTTCCGGGCTCGTTCGCCCATGCGTACCTCTACGTGAAGCCACCGGGCGAGCCGGGCTTCAAGCGTCTTCCCTTGATTCCCGATGGCGATGCGTATCTGCGCGGCACGATCGAGGAGTCGATGGTTCGCGGTCCCGCGGTCGAATGGTACGTCGAGCTCGTCGAGCCGAACGGCGAAGCCACCGCGGTGCTCGGCACGCGCGAGCGGCCGGAGGTGATCAAGATCGATGATGACGTCCGCGAGGCGCCGATCGCGCAGGGCCGGTCGCACATCGATGCGCACGTCGACTACGTCGATTTCGACGGCAAGCTCGGTAAGGGCTTCGATCAGTACTATCAAGCCGAAGCTGATTTCACGTACCGGTTTGTCAAACCAATCTACGCCGTGCGGCTCGGCTTCGGCACGCTGTCGGGCTCGGGCGGGCCGAAGGATGTGATCGATGACAGCGACGCGTGCCTCGATGGCGGCGGCGTGTTCCGGTGCCGCAAGGTCAGCTTCTCGTACGTCTACACCGAGCTCGAGTTTCGGCTCCGGCCGAACGTCGCGCTGATGATCCGGCCGCAGGCGGGCCTGCTCAGCACCGACACGATGGCCGGCACCTCGGCGGGGCGGTGCTCCGGCGCGGACATCGCCGGCTGCGAGTTCTTCACCGGGCTCGGCATGCGAGCGCGGCTCCGGCTCGGCGAGGAGACGGGCACCAACCTCGTGCTCGGCGCCGGCTTCACCGACGAGGTCGGCACGCTGCTCGAGGCCGCATACAACTGGCTGCCGGCGAAGAAGCTCGCGGTCCAGCTGACCATTCAGGTCACCGACATGCCGGTGCCGGAGGATTTCGGCGTCCGCCTGATCGGCGACGTCGGCTACCGGTCGCTGTCCTGGTTCTACCCGTCGCTTCGCCTGTCGTATCAGGCGCGTGATATCGACCACGCCGGCGTCTCGGGCGGCCTCGCGATGAACTTCGACTGGTGAGCATCCAGATGACCAAGCCAACTCGAATTCTGCTCGTCATCGCGCTCGCAGCTGCGAACGCTCCGGTTGCCGTCGCCGACGACGATCCCGCTGCCGTCCCTCCCGGTCCAGCGCCGGTCGTGCCGGGGACCCCGGCGATCGCGAGCGGTACGCGCGCGCTGGTGGTGCACGTGCCTCCGAACACCGCGTCGCCGAACGTGCCGATCGAGCTGACGGCGATGATCGACGCGCCGTTCGCCGAGACGCTCGACGTCCAGTGGCGTGCGGTCGGCGAGACCAGCTGGCGCGTCGCCGCGTTCGAGCGCAGCTCCGCGGGTGGCTGGTACGCCGCCATTCCAGGCTCGCGATCGCCGATCGAGTACTTCATCCGCGGTCGCGATGCCGCGGGCGTGGAGATTCCGCACTTCGCATCGGCAACGGCGCCGCATGTCGTGCGTGTCGATCCCACGCTCGTCGATCGTCTCGAGACGCTCGATCGCGATCGTCTCCGGAACCACCGGAATCAGATCGCGCTCGAGGTCGCGGGTCACAACTTCGGCAACCGCTTCGATCTGCCGGATCGCTTCGTGCGCGGCGAGCTCGGGTACACGCATCGGCTGTGGCGGCTCCTTCACCACATCTC
>JACCYD010000311.1 GCA_013696695.1 Deltaproteobacteria bacterium
TCGGCAGACAGCGCGACCTCGAAACGACCTTGGCCGAGCGCTTCGTCGTTATCGCGCGCTTGCGCGACCTTCGCGTTTTCGATCTCGGCCCGGCGCAGCGCACCGCCCCACGACCGCATGTCGGGAAGGCGCTCGTTGAACGACACGACGACCAGCGAAGTTTTCGGTTCGACGGTATCGAACGCGACATTCAGGGAATCGTCGACGGTGAGGCTCTCGCCGGTGACCAGCTTGATGGTGTTCGCGGCGACCCCCGCACGGATCGCCGGCGACGTCGCGAACACGGCGCGCGGATTCTCGGCGACGTGCGCCTTCACCGACTTCGAGAGCGTCATGTCCTCGAGCTTGCGAAGCCGGCCGGTATAGCGACCGTTGATCGCGGGCTGATCCCACGCATCACCCGAGACGGTGAGCCACAGCCGATCGTTGGAGCCGCGCACCGGCACGACGCGTAGCCCGGCATCGCCGCGCGCCTTGAGGCTGCGGATCGCGTGCGCCATCAGTGGCTCGGCCTCGATTTCGACGTAGCTGTCGGGAGCGATCCGATCGCCGAGCACGTCGGAGACCGCGACCGACGCGGGCTTGTCGCCTTCGCCGCCGAACCGGCGATCCGGGCCGAGGCGGAGCAAGAAATACACGCACAGGCCGAGGATGCCGGCCGAGGTGATGATGCCGACCTTCGCGCGGGAGCGCCCGAGCTTCACGAGATCCGGATCGATCGCGTTCTTGGGAATCGGAGCTCCCGGCTCACGCGCTGCCGCTGCCATGATCGCTTGCATCCTATCGTGTGAAACGACAACGCGCTACCCGGGCCGGTTGCGCCGAAGTTTGCTGGAAGCCGTGTTCTCGACGGGTTACGGTCGGTCGTGGGCGACGGACGCGGTCCCGAAAGCAGTCGCGAACGGCCGCTCGGCATTGCCGAGGTGGTCCGGCTGGCCGGGCGCTCGCTCGACGCGCTGGGGCTGGTCTGGGTCGAGGGCGAGGTCACCCAGGTCTCGCGGCCAACGTCCGGGCACCTGTACTTCGCGCTCGCGGATCGCGGCGCCGTGCTGCCCGCGGTGATGTGGGGCCGTGACCTGGTGCGGCAGAAGTTCGAGATCGTGGCGGGGCTTCACCTGCGCGTGCGCGGCCGCCTCGGGGTCTACGAGCGCGACGGCAAGATGCAGCTGTACGCCGATTTTGCAGAGCCGGCCGGCGCCGGTGCCGAGGCCCTCGCTCGCGAGCAGCTCAAGGCCAAGCTCGCCGCCGAGGGCATGTTCGCCGAGTCGAAGAAGCGCCCGCTGCCGAAGTTCCCGCGCCGGATCGGCGTCGTCACGTCGTCGCGCGGTGCCGCGGTGCACGACATCATTCGCACCGTGCACCGTCGGTTCCCGACGCCGATCCTGATCGCGGATGCGGCGGTTCAAGGGCCCACCGCTCCCCATCAGATCGTGATGGGCATGGCGATGGTCGTTCGCGCCGGTGTCGATCTGGTGATCGTCGGGCGAGGTGGCGGCGCGGCCACCGATCTAAGCGCGTTCGATCACGAGCGCGTCGTCCGCACGATCTCGCGCTGCCCGGTACCGGTGATCGCGGCGATCGGTCACGAGGTCGATCTGACGCTCGCCGATCTCGCCGCCGATGCACGCGCCTCGACGCCGACGGCGGCGGCAGAGCTGGCCGTTCCCGACGGCGCCGCGATCGAGGAGATCTTCATCAAGGTACGCAGCCGCCTCGATCGCGAGATCCGGCATCGCCTGAATCGAGCGAATCAAGATCTCGATCACGCGGCACTCGCGCTTCACGCGCGCGGCGAACGCGCGATCTCCGCACGCGGCAGCGAGCTGCATCGCCTGCAACATCGCCTCGCTGCGCTCCATCCGCGCGCGCGGCTCGCCGCGAAGCACGCCACGTTCAACGAGCTGTCGCGCCGGCTCGCATCGACCCACCCGATCGCGCGGATCACGCAAGGGCAACGTGCGCTCGATGGCTTGCTCGCGCGCTGCACCGCCGCGATCCAGCGCTCGCTCGCGAATGGCCGCTCCGAGCTCGCGCGCACCGGCGCACAGATGGCCGCGCTGTCGCCGCTGGCCGTGCTCGATCGCGGCTACGCCGTCGTTCGCTCGGGCGAGGCGATCGTGCGCGATTCAGCGCAGGTGGTCGCGGGAGATCGCGTCCACATCCGGCTCGCGAAGGGCTCGCTCGTCGCGACGGTCGAAGCCGAGGGGGAAGCGAAGTGACGCGCGCGAAGACGCAAGGTGGGGGCGGGAAAGTGCCGCGCGCCGCGACGCAAGGTGGCGGCAAACGCCGCGCGCAAACCGCCGGGTTGTTCAACGAGCTCGAGGCCGCGATCGACGCGCTCGATTCCGATTCGAGCTATCCGCCGAAGCACGCGGGCGCGAAGACGGAAGCCGCGCGCGAAGCAGCGAAGACCGACGCCGCGAAGTCCGAGCCGGCGAAGCCCGCCGCGAAGGCCGACGGCCCGCTGCGTCGCGGCCCACCAAATCCGCCGCCCGGCGCAAAGTTGCCGCCGCTGAGTCCACCCGGGGCGAAGTCACCCCTGGGTTCGCCCGACGCGAGGTTGTCGCCGACGAGTCCCTCCGACGCGAAGTCATTTATGGGTTCGCCCGACGCGAGGTTGTCGCCCACGAGTCCCTCCGACGCGAAGTCACCCATGGGTTCGCCCGACGCGGGTCCGCTCGGCGCGAAGTCGCCAATGGGTTCGCCCGCGAGGCCGTCAATAGATCCATCCAACCCGAAGTTTCCGTCGATGGGGCAGCCCGACGCGAAGTCGTCGATGGGTTCGCCCGCGGGGTCGTCGTCGATCGGGTCACCCGCCGCGAA
>JACCYD010000318.1 GCA_013696695.1 Deltaproteobacteria bacterium
CGGCTGCACGAACCAGCTAGCCTCCGTGCGAAGAGACTGGCGCTCGGCCATGCTCGCGCCAGATCCTCGTGAATTCGCTGTTTGGCTGGGGGTCGACGATTGGCTTCGTACTCCAGCCACGAGCAACGCGATGCCGGCAACTGCTCCGACCGCCAGAATGGTGAGTGCGACAGGCACGGCTGGCGCAGCCCGCGTTTCACGCGGCCACAGCGCGATCGGCGCGAGCGCGAGCAGCCACAGCTTGCGATCTCCTCCATGCGCATCGTCAAGACCGCGTCGCAGACGTTCGAGCCCTTCCTTGATTCGCCAGCGCACCGTGCTGGCCGGGATGCCGAGCCTGCGCGCGATCTGTGTCGGCTCCAGACCCTCCGCATAACGCAGCAAGATCGTTTCGCGGAACGGCTCCTCGAGTTCGCCGACGAGCCTCGCGAGCATCCGCTGCAGTTGATGTCGCGCAAGTAGCTCCTCGCTCGTCGGTGTGACCGTGTCCGCGTCGCGGGTGGCGGTCGCCTCACGAGCGCCGCGATTGGCCTCACCCCGCCATCGGAAGCGGGCTGCGTTGCACGCGTCCGCTGGCCGCACATCCGACGATCGACGTGGACGCGCTGCTCGCGGGCAACTCGAGCACTGCGAGCCCAAACGCTGTGACAAACGTGCGATGCGGAAGCTCTGGCGGCGCGAAGGAAGCGATCTCGCGAGAGGTGTTTCATCGGCACTACTACGATCGCGATCGTGACAGCCCAATTCCGACGGACATTGGGCACGCCGGGTCCTAGCCGGGTCCTATCGAGGCTGCTAGTTCTCCGTTCCGTTTCGGCGTCGATAGTAAACTGGCGGAAACGCATGGGAATCGAACCCACCATGCCGCTGCTCTCGCAGAGCATCATCGGTTTTGAAGACCGAGGCCGGCACCAGTCCGACGCGCGCTTCCAACCGCGTTATCACACGAGGGGCCGGGAGCGACAAGCCACGGCGTGACGCACGAGTTACGGCGTAGCCTGCGCTGCCGCGAGTCGTCCGAGCCAACCTTGCAGTTGTTCGAGGTCGAGACCCTCGAATACGGTGGAATCGAAGTCGATCGTGACCGTGGTCGCGGCACTCGTGACCTTCATTCGCTTGAAGGCCCCCGCGAGCTGCGGCGGCGCGGTCATCGCGCTCGAGATCTCGCCCGCGCGGATCCGTTGCGCGGCGAGCGCGGCCTCCTCCGGCTTTGCGTACTGCCCGACCAGCTGGCCAGCGAAGAACGGCTTCGGGGTCTTCTCGGCACGCGTGATCGCGAGCGCGTAACTCGATGTCGGAACGCCGAACAGCCTCGCGAGCAGCGCATCGTCGCGCCACATCGACATCAGGCCCGGCGGCAGCATGGCGAGTCGTTCGCGCCATTGCTTGGCGATGGTCGGGTCGCTCGGTTGCAGCGCAGCGGTGACCTGCGCGCTGGTCCCGGCGATCACGACCGAGCCGCGCCACGCTGCGTAAGCGGTCCCGGCAGGCCCGGTCTCGAATACAGCCAGGTCGCCCGCGTGCGTGACGCGTACCTGAAGGATGTCTCCCAGTGCGCTGGTGATGCAGCTCTCGACCTCGGCCTGAGGTAGGTCTCCCTCGAACAGGAAATACGAACCGTGTCCGGCGACCTCGAGTTGATAACTCGCTCGGATTGCTTTGGCGAGCTTGGTCCAGCATGCAGGCGCGGGTTTGAGCAGGCTCGACACGTAGCTCACGACCGGCGAGCTGTGCGCGTCGGAACGCATCGCGCCGGTGACATCGGCCGTGAAGAAGCGCGTCACGTCCAGCGTCGGCGACGCAGGCAGCTCGGTCGACTCCGGTGTGCTCTTCGAGGAGCAGGCCGCGACGAGGAGTGCCAGGAGGAGGCGATTCACCATGGGCTCGGATAACACGGGACCGCAGCGCTCACGGTCTGCTTCCGCGGCTCTCAGCGACGCCGCGATCGAGCTGTGCTCGACTCTCGACGCGTACTAGCAACTTCCCCTAGAGCACCGACCGGATTGAAACCATCGCGATCACGCGGCGCTGGCCATGCGGGTCGCGTTTGAGACCTCGAGGTGACGCTGAATGACCTCGAGGTTACTGACGGCACTCGCTCGGCGGAGATCGA
>JACCYD010000325.1 GCA_013696695.1 Deltaproteobacteria bacterium
CGTCAAGTGGCGCACCATCGGCCGCATGGTCACCGCCGAGGTGCCGACGAATGGCAGCGCCGACATCAGCGTCGATTTCGAGCAGCCGGAGATCATCGACGAGCCGATGGTCGACGATCGAGATGACCCGCATGGCGATGTCGGCGACGGAGTCGATGATGCCATCGAGGTCGACGAGTCCGACGAGTCCGAGGTTGGCGAGTCGTCGGTGGAGTGAGTGAGTGAGTGATCACTCGATCGAGACATCGAGCATGAACGCCGTCGTGGTCAGCAGGCCATCGCGATTGATCTGACCGATCGACATCATCTCGACGCCGATCGCCACGCGCCGAAACCGCAGGATGTCGACGCCACCACCGGCGAGGCCCGTCGGACCCACGAGGGTGTTGTCGTCGAACTTCATGCTGCTGATCCCGGCGGCGAGGCGGAGCCACAACGAGCGATTGACGTAGAACTGCGTGCCGAGCAGCAAGCCGCTGCCCTGATCGGTCTCGGTCCGGTTGCTGCCGTCGGTACCCTTGATCTGGCGGATCAACGTGACCGAGATCAGCTCGGCGGTGAACGCGAGCTGCTCCGACGCCGTGTGCGCGAACCGAAACGAGCCGGCCGGGCCGCGACCGACCGAGCCGCTGATGTCGATGCCGACGGTGAGCCCGCCGCCGAGCGCGGCCGTGAAGTTGAACCCTTGATGGCGCGACGTCGACTCGAGCCCGTGTGACGCGGCGTGGTCGACGATCGGATCCGCCGGTGACGGCGGTGGGGGTGGCTCCGGCTGGATTCGATTCGCGGGGTCCTGGAGACCCGTGCCATCCGCGTGCGCTTGGCCGACGAATGCGACCACCAGCAGCGGAGCCAGGCGGGTCATTTTTCTGCCTTGCCGACTTCGATCGCTCCGAACGTTCGCTCACCCAGATGTGGCTGCTCGGGCAGCAGCAGGCGCTCCACGACGCGGCCGTGGATCAGGTGCTCCTCGACGATCTCGGGGATATCCGCCTCGGTGACGTGGCCGTACCAGACTTGCTCCGGGTAGACGACGAGGGTGATGCCGTGCTCGCACTGATCGAGACATCCCGAGTTGTTGGCCCGGATCATCTTCGATAGGCCGCGCGCGCCGAGCTCGGACTTGAGGCGATCGCGCACGTCGATCCCGCCCTTGGCCTTGCAGCAACCACGGGGGTGACCGGCAGCACGTTCGTTGATGCACACGAACACGTGGCGCGCGAAGCTCGGCACCGCACCAGGCTAGCACGCAAGCCGGAGCCGGACCTACGCGAGGCCGGACGCGTCAACTTGATGGATCACCCGGTCTGACGCATCCTTGTCGACGGTGAAGCCACGAGGACCGACGACCGAGATAGGCTCACCGATCGAGGACGACCTGTGAGCTCCGTGATCGCAAGACTCGCCGTCGCGTCGGCCGTGCTGGCAGCGCATCCCGCGCTCGCTGCACCCGCGGAAGCTCTGCCACTGGCCGAGATCAGAGATGACAAGCAGCTCTCGGACGCACTGACCTCGATCACCAAGGATCCCGCGATCCTCGTCGACCATCCGCAGAAACGCTCGCTCGCCCAGGCGTTGATGATCGAGGGCGTCAAGCAGCTGCAGGCGAAGGCCTACGACCAGGCGCTGGCGAATTTCCTCGAGGCCTACGGCAAGTTCCCGAGCCCCAAGATCCTGCTCGAGGTCGGCTCGACGCTACGCGAGATGGGGCGCCTCGCCGACGCTGCGAACACCTACCAGCGCTACCTCAGCGATCCGTTGACCGCCGCCGTGCGCGTGGTCGAGGTCAAGGAGGTGCTGCGGAAGCTCGACGAGCAGCTCACGATCCTGACCATTCGCGTCGCACCGCGGATGTCGAGCATCTCGATCGATGCCGGTACGTTCATCACCGTCGGCAGCTCGCTGGTGACGCGCGTACGCCCCGGCATCCACCTGGTGCGGATCAAGAACGGCGACAAGACCAGCGAGGTCACCGTCAACGGCTTCGAGGGCGAGACCAAGGAAGTGCTCGCCTCGCTGCCAGTCGACGGGGTCGGTCCGGACCTCGCCCGAGATCCGCCAAAGCCGCCACCGGATCATCAAGAGGGCTGGCTGATCACCGGCCAGTATGCGAGTCACGGCGGCACCAACGAGCGCAGCGTGCTGGCGTCGACGGCGGGCGACAAGATCCGGCCGATCGTGCCGGTGTTCGATCTGTTCGAGGACGGCCGTGTCGAGCCGCGCCCGACTGGCAGCTCGATCTCGGCGGGCGTGCTCGGGGTGGTGCGCATCGATGCCGAGGGCCGCGGCGTTGCGGGCGGGATCGGGGTCGCGATCTCGCGCGGCCGGTTCGAAGGCGACGTGTTGCTGCTGCGCTCGAACCAGACCGGTGGCTACCTCGGACTGCGCTACCGCATCCTGACCGGGTTGCTTCGCCCGTACGTGTCCGCCGGGATTCCGGGCTTCGTCTTCGACAACACGAGCACCGTCAACATGATCGAGGTCACCGAGACCAAGCTCGCGATCGGTGCGCGAGTTGCCGGCGGCCTCGAGCTCTTCATCAACGGTCACGTCAGCGTGCAAGCCGACCTCGGCTTCGAGCACTTCTGGTTCGTCGACAACACGCCGTTCGTCGCGAACGTGTGGGTGCCGACGCTCGGTGTGATCGGTCGGATATGACCCGGATTCGCGATAATCTGGCGGGGATGCAGCGGGGCTCGTACATGCTCGCGTTGCTGATCGCGTGGCTCGCGATCGGCTGCGGCAGTCCCACGTCGAGCGTGGTCTCGATGTCGACGCTCGATGCCGGGACGGGTGCCAGTTTTGTGGTGCCGGCGTCGGTCGGCAGGATCTCGGCAGCGGTCAATGGCACCACCCCGGCGACGCTCGTCGTTACCAACAACGGCAGCGACGCGCTGATGATCACCGTCGCGCTCGACACCAACGCGAACAGCGCGCACTGGGAAGCGCTCGAGTGCACGACCAGTGCGTGCCCACTACCGGCGGGCCAGACTCTGAACATCGATCTAAATTTCAGCCCCACCGAGCACGGCGATCTCGACACCACGATCGAAGTGTTCGGTCCGCCCGCGATCGGCAGCCAGACCGTCTCGCTGTTCGGCACCGGCGTCGGCGGCAAGCTGCGTGTCGATCAACCTCCCGCGCCGATGTTCGAGCACGACTTCGGCACCATCGCGAAGAACCAGCTCGTCGCGTTTCAGGTCGAGATGACGAACATCGGCAACGACGATCTCGAGGTCACGCCGGGTGCGGTCGTCGCACCGTTCGGTGTCGCGAGCACGCCGGTGTCGATCAGCGAGGGCGGCCCCGGCGTGTTCGACATCACCTGCATGTCGGGCACCGCGATGACGCAGCAGACGGCGACGGTGACGCTCGCGACCGATGCCTACGACCAGAACACGCCGTCGGTCGCCGTGAAGTGCGCGATCGCGAACACCACCATCATCGTCACCAACCCGCTCGCCTTTCAGGAGCTGCGCACCGGAGACACGCCCGGCGAGGTGGAAGTGCTGATCACCAACCCGCCCGGTGGTGGGACCGTCACCATCAACAAGATCGAGCTGGTCGGTGCCCCGAACGCGCTCACGCTCACCAAGCCGGTGGTTCCAGCACCGCTCGCCGACGGCGCGCAGCTGATGGCGAAGCTCGCGCTGGCCACCGCCGAGGACCTCGTGCTCGAGAACGTCACGCTCGAGGTCGAGATCCTGGAAGGCGGCGAGCCCGCGACGCTCGAGCTGCCGGTTACCGGCAAGGTCGGAACCCCGAATGCCGTCGTCTTGCCGACGCGGCTCGACCTCGGTTCGGTGTGCGTCGGCACGCCTGCCGCCGGCGAGATCGCGATGACGAACATCGGCACCGCGACGCTGAAGATGCAACGCCCCACGATGGACTCGGCGGCGTTCGTCCCGCTCTTCACCAATCCCACCGATTACCCCGTCGACGGCGCGCCGCTGCTCCCTGGTGACAAGGCCACTGTCGGCGTGATGCCCACGAGCACGGCCAGTGGCCTCCAGGAAGGCAACCTCGTGTGGGTGGTCGATGCGCCTGGCTCACCGTTCACCACGGCCGTGTCGCTCACGATCCTGATGGAGGGCACCGCGGTGTCGCCGGGCAGCTTGATGTTCGGCGCCGCCGCGATCACCGAGCCGCCGCGCATGCAGCAGACGATCACGCTCGAGAATTGCGGGCCCGACGCGTCGACCGTTCGCTACGGCGGCGTCACCGCCGAACAGGGCACCGCGGACGCATGGGTCGTCGAGCCGCCCACCCAGCAGCGCGAGCTGTTGCCGGACGAGACGATGCGCGTGCGCGTGTCGTTCGCGCCGAACCAGCCCGGCTTCCATCGTGCTCGCCTGGCGATCTCCGTCGACGGTAGCGAGTCGATCATCATCCTCGAAGGTGATGCGACCGGCGTGTTGCCCGGCGAGACCAGCTTCTATGCGTGCGGCTGCAGCGGCTCGGCGGATCCCGAGCGCGGCTGGCCGATCTTGCTCGCGTTCGTGTTCGTCGTGACTCGCCGTCGCCGTGCGACGACGGCGATCAGCGCCCGGAACCCGACCGGATCTTCTTGAGCTCGCCGAAGAACAGATCGATCTCTTCGCGCTTCGAATAGAAGTGCGGCGCGATCCGGATCCCGGCGCCCGGGCGGTGATCGCAGAAGAACTTGCGGCGATTGAGCTCGCGGCAGACATCCGCGGCGCCGACGAAATCGAACACCACCGAGCCACCGCGCTGTTCCGCCGGGCGAGGCGTGTTGAGCTTCATGCCGAGCTCGTCGACCCAGTCGATGCACGCCTGCGTCATCACCAGGCTCTTGTCGCGGATCTTGCGAACCCCGATCTCGCCGATGATGTCCTGACCCGCGCGCGACTGGTACAGCGCCGCCACCGCCGGCGTGCCGCCCATGTAGCGCCAGATGTTGTCGGCATAGCTCTGCGCCGGCATCGTGAACGCGAACGGCGCTTCGTTGCCGAACCAGCCGGTGACGCGCGGAGCGAACTTCTCGATCAGATCCTCGCGCACGTAGAGCCACGCGGCTCCCGGGCCGCCGCACAGATACTTCACCGAGCCACCGCACGCGAACGACACGCCGAGGTCGACGACGTCGATGGGCACGGTGCCGATCGACTGATAGCAATCGAGGATCACGTGGGCGCCGACCTGACGCGCGCGATCGCAGATCTTCCTGACGTCCTGGATGAACGCCGACGAGAACACCACGTGCTGGATCGGCACGACCACGGTGTGCTCGTCGATCGCCGCACACACCGCGTCGGCGTCGATCGTGATTCCGTCTTTCGATGCCACGAGCACGCACTTCGCGCCCCGCCGCTCCTCGGCCTGCCAGACGTACGACACCGTCGGGAACATCAGCTGCTCGTAGACGACCTTGTTGCGTTCCGCCGTGTACTCGAAGCAGCTCGCGAGCACCGCCATGATGCCGGACACGTTCTGCATCATCACGACGTTGCTCTGCTTCGCGGAGATGATCTTCGCGATCCGCGCCGCGCCGCGATCGACCTCTGGCAACCAATCGCTCCACGCCGTGATCGACTTGGTGCGCCAGAGCTCGAAGAACTCGCCGAGATCCGTCATCGCCTTCGCGGGCACGCAGCCCAGCGAGTGCGAGATGAAGTGCACGCAATCCTCGAGCGCCGGGAAGTGCTTGCGGTACTCGAGCAGACTATCGGCGACCGGGTCAGCCATCGCGGTGGCTTACCACGGGTAAGGCGAAGGCACGGGCGCGGAATTCCACGCGATGCCACCCGCGATTTCTAGGGCACGGGCGGCGGCGCGACCGGCGGCGTGAGCGGCTCCACGGGTGGATCCGCGGGCTTCGGCGCCGGCGCCGGCAAGGGCTTCGGCACGAACACCGGTGCGGGCTCGAGGTTGGTCGGATCTTCGAACGTGCCACCCGGAGAGCTCGGCGCAGCCGGATCGGCATCCTCGTAGCCGAACCACAGCGCGACCGCGGTGATCAGCGCGATACCGATCGCGGCGCCACCGGTGACGGCGTAACACTTCGCACGGCCGGACTCGGTGAACGAGGTGGTGTCGTCGCCGATCGAGGTCGTCAAACTACACGTACCGAGGCCGATCGAACCGATCACGATGCCCGCCGTGGTCGACGGATGCTTGACCGCGAAGTTGCAACCGGATCCCGCGACCAACGACGAGATCGCGATCGAAGCCGCGATCGAAGCCAACGACAGCCGCATCCCGTTGGACTACCACGGCGATCACCGGACCGCGCCACCAACAGACTCGCGTTCCCCAGGTTAATCGCCGGGTAGCGCGACCCGGTGGCTAGGCGATTAGCCACTCGCACCGTCGAGGATCCGCGCGGATTGATCAACCAGTACAGCGTAGTAGCGCACCGACGAATCTTCATTGCGAAGTGGTCGCTTACCCCTTAGGGTGCGCGACCTTGTTGTTCACGACCGCCCATCCGGCCCTCCAGGCCGCTCTCGCTCGCCGCTCTTATACCGAACCGACCGCGGTGCAAGCCGCCGTGCTCGGCGCGGAGGATCGCGACCTGCTGGTCTCCGCACAGACCGGTTCGGGCAAGACCGTCGCGTTCGGAATTCTGCTCGCACGTTCGCTGCTGGGCGAGTCCCCGAAGGTCGGCGCCGCCGGTGCGCCGCTCGCACTCGTCATTACTCCGACGCGCGAGCTGGCGATGCAGGTCCATCGCGAGCTGGCGTGGCTGTACGCCGATACCGGCGCGCGCATCACGACCTGCGTCGGCGGCATGGATCCGCGTCGCGAGCGTCACGATCTCGACCGCGGCGTTCACATCGTGGTCGGCACGCCTGGCCGCCTGTGCGATCACCTCGAGCGCGGCGCGCTGAAGCTCGACCGCCTGCAGTGCGTCGTGCTCGACGAGGCCGACGAGATGCTCGACATGGGCTTCCGCGAGGATCTCGAGAAGATTCTCGACAAGTCCCCTGACACGCGCCGCACCCTGATGTTCTCGGCGACGATTCCGAACGGCATCGCGCAGCTCGCGAAGCGCTATCAGAAGACCGCGCTGCGGATCGCGGCCACCAACGCGAACGAGCGCCATCACGACATCGAGTACCAGGCGGTGCCGATCGTCCCGCGCGAGCGCGATCTCGCGGTCGTCAACTTGCTCCGCTACCACGAGGGCATCGGTGCGCTGGTGTTCTGCGCCACGCGCGATGGCGTCACGCACCTCACCGCGAATCTCAACGAGCGCGGCTTCTCCGTTGTCGCCCTGTCGGGCGAGCTCAGCCAGCGCGAGCGCAACTTCGCGCTCCAGCAGTTGCGCGATGGTCGCGCGCGCATCTGCGTCGCCACCGACGTCGCCGCTCGCGGCCTCGACCTGCCGGACCTCGGCCTCGTCATCCACGCCGATCTGCCGCAG
>JACCYD010000336.1 GCA_013696695.1 Deltaproteobacteria bacterium
GGTCCTGTGCCTATGCTGCGCCCGTGAAGCGTTCTTGCTTGGTGTCGTGTGGTCTCGTGCTGGCGATCGGATGCGGCGGTGAGTCGTCGGACACACCCGATGGTCAGACAAGCGACGGGCCTGGCACGGACGGTCCCGTCGATACTGCGCCGCCAGCGTTCACTCTGACCAGCCCGGCGTTCGTGCAGGACGCCGCGATCCCCGAGGAGATCTCGTGCAACGGCGCCGATACCTCGCCGCAGCTCGACTGGGTCGGCGCACCCGCCGGCACGCTCAGCTTCGCGATCGTGTTCACCGACCTGACGATCTCGCCGAACCTGATCCACTCGGTGATCTACGACATCCCCGCAAATCTGGGTGGATTGCCGGCCGACGTTGACAAGGCGTTCTCGCCAACCGACGTTCCCGGCGCGCACCAGACCCGCAACTTCCGCGGAGCGAACAACTTCGGCTACGCGGGTCCCTGCCCGGGCTCCGCACACGTGTACGAGTTCAAGCTTTACGCGCTCGACGTCGCCACGTTGCCCGGCGCGATGATGTCGACGAACCAGGCCGGCGCGAAGACGCTGATCGAAGAGCACGACCTCGCGTCGACGACGCTGTCGGGCACCTACGATCCGAACCTCTGATTGCCCGCGCTATCTGAAGATCGTGGCTCGCGTACCTGCCTCGGGTCGACAGCGATGATCGGTCCCGGCACGACGTGAATCGTCATGTTGAGTGGAACGTCGAGGCCGTCGAGACCTAGTACCGCTCCGACAGCGATGTCGTAGGTACCGGAGGGAGCATCGACGAGCTCCATCCCGACGTAACTCGAGTCGGTGTCGGTTCGAGGCTCGGAGACCAGCCCAGAATCGGTGAGAAAGGGCTCAGCAATCGGCGCGATCTTGCCACCGGCAAAACCGGGAGGAATGTTGACGAGTGACGGAGATGCGGTGAGTCGAATGAACGCCGTCGGATGGTCATCGGACAGCTCTCGAACCTCGAGTGTTGATGTCGAGAATGGATTCACGCTCGTGTTGATAAACATGACCGAGATGCCAACCGGACCGGCAACCGAGAATCTCCAGACATTCGGGTAAGCAACGTCAAAGGCAGCGACGAGAGGGGCATCTGGTGGAATGGGAGGTGGCGTGCACATGCCATCGACACAGGTGTCGGAGGCATCGCAGTCTTCGATTCCGTCGCACGGCCCGGGATTGACACACTCGTGTTCGACGCAGACGCCTACCTTGCAAGCGACAACCTGATCGGTCTCGATGGCCGCGCATTCATCGGCCGTCTCGCAACACACTTCTTGATTGCGTTTCGTGCAGGAGCAAACCAGCACGACGAGTAGGATTTGCCACATGAGAGTCCTCATCGCCCGATGCATCCCCCAGTTGCTAAGAATCTAGTCTAGCCGAAGGGGAGGGGCGAACTGCCGGTCAGCGCAGCTCGAACTCTTTGCAAAACGCGGCCTCGGTCGGCTGCGAGCCGTCGGCGTTCGGCGCGTCGAGCGGCCACCGTCGCTGACCTTCGTCGGGCCAGTCGTGCGCGCACGCGTTGACCGCCTCGCGCCAGAAGAAGCAGTCGCGACACGCCGAGCGCAGCTCGAAGCGGCGCGCTTCGTCGATCAACTGCTCGGTGAGCGGGAACTTCATGGTGAGGTGACAGGCGCGTCGATCGCGGGCGTCATCGTGAGGATCGAGGGCTTCGTCGTGGAAGGCCGTCAGTGCTTGGGCTTCGCCGAATCGGAGCCCGAGCCGGAGCCCGAGCCCTTCTTGACCGCGTCGATGCCGCCCTTGACGAACTCCTTCGCCTTGTCGGTGGCGGGGCCGGCCGTGTCCTTGACGCCATCCTTGAGGTCGGACATTGGCTCGGACGACCAGATCGCTTTGACGTGGCCGAAGAACGTCTTCTTGCCGAGCGGCACCGTCGCAGCGCAAAACGCGAGCGCGACGCAGATGCCGAGGATGAAGAGCCCGCGAATCATGTGATTGGCTGAACTCTACCAGGCGTGCGCCAACACGCACGTGACGCGCGCGTTAGTCCGAAGCGCGCTTGAGGATCAAGAACGCGACGCGCCGGTTCTTCGCCCAGGCCGCCTCGTTGCTGCGCCGATCGATCGGCTGGGTCTCGCCGTAGCCCTGCGCGGTGAGGCG
>JACCYD010000356.1 GCA_013696695.1 Deltaproteobacteria bacterium
GTACGCGAGCGCTCCTCGGCGTCGATCGCCGAGTCGTTGCTCGGTGGCGTCGACAAGGCGGGCTACGAGGAGACGGGGTTGACGTGCCTGTCGACCGCCGATTTCTCGAGCATCACGCCGCTGGTCAAGCAGCTCGCGAGCGAGCTCCGCAAGCGCGGCGTGTCGATGTCGGTCGCGTCGCTGCGCGCGTACGGGCTCAACGAAGATCTGCTCGACGAGCTCGCGCTGACGCGGATCAGCGGCCTGACGTTCGCTCCCGAAGCGGGAACGCAGCGGATGCGCGACGTCGTGAACAAGAACGTCACCGAGGAGCACGTCGAGGAGAGCTCGCGTCGCGTGTTCTCGCGCGGCTGGCACCGCCTCAAGCTGTACTTCATGATCGGCCTGCCCACCGAGGAGGACGAGGACGTGCGCGGCATCGTCGAGACCGGCCTGCGCATGTTGAGGATCGGCCGCGGCATCCTGCGCGGCGGCAAGCGTCCCGAGGTCACGGTCAGCGTCAGCTCGCACGTGCCCAAGCCCCACACGCCGCTGCAGTGGTGCGCGCAAGATCCGGAAGCCGAGATCCGGCGCAAGCAAGGCCTGCTCCGCACCGCCAACCGCGAGCGCGACATTCGCCTCAAGCACCACCACAGCGGCATCTCGTTCGTCGAGGGCGTACTGGCGCGTGGCGATCGCCGGCTGGCACCGGTGATCGAGAGCGTGTGGCGTGCAGGCGCGCGCTTCGATGGCTGGGAGGAAGTGTTCGACTTCGAGCGCTGGCTCGCGGCGCTCGCGGAGCACGGCGTCGAGACCGCGGCGTATCTCGGCACGCGGCCGATCACGGCGCGGCTGCCGTGGGATCACATCGACGTCGGCCTCGAGGATGGCTTCCTGCTCGGAGAGTACCGCAAGGCGCTCAAGGGCCGGGCGAGCCCGCCGTGCGGCAAGGTCGCCGGCATGTTGATCCACCACACCAACCTCGCCGATGCCGAGCCCGATCGTCGCAAGCTCGTCTGCTACGACTGCGGCGTCGCGTGCGATCTGTCAAAGATGCGCGATGATCGCCTGGTCGCGCTGCGCGTGCTGGGTGCGCAAGATCGCCCGGCGCGCGAACAAGCGGTGATCGATGCCGCGGGTGATCTGGCGACGCTCGACGTGTCGGAGCGCGGCGGCGGATCGCCCGGCGAAGTAGCGGATCCGAACAAGCGCGACACCGAGCGGGCGGAGCGCGTGCGGCTCCTGGGCTACGTCGGCTCCGGCGCGCCGTATGGCACCTATCGGATCAAGTTCGCGAAGGTCGGACGCGCTGCGTTCCTCGGTCACCTCGATCTCGTGCGGTTGCTCTCGCGCAGCTTCCGGCGCGCGGATCTGCCGCTCGCGGTGACGCGTGGCTTCACGCCTCATCCGAGGATCACGTTCGGCCCGGCGCTCGGCCTCGGCGTGCCGTCGCTCGGCGAGCTGTGCGACGTCGACATCGAGCACGTCGTCCGCGGCAAGCACATGTGGGAGATCGAGGAGGGCGACACGCGGATCGAGCTGCCGGCGAGCGAGGTGCTCGAGCGACTCGCGGCGGTGTGCCCGCCGGGGATCGAGCTCGCGAGCTGCGAGCTGGTGCGGCTCAACGGGCATCCGCTCGTGATCGCGAACAAGTGCAAGCCGGATCGCGGGCTCGGCAAGGCGATCGATGCGATCGATCTGATCGTCCGTCCGGCGCCGGATGGCATGCCGTTCGACGGCACGCGGCTGGCGCGGATCGCGGCGGCGTTCCTCGCCAGGTCGTCGGCGATCGTGGTTCGCGAGACCCGGGGCAAACAGATCGACGTTCGCGCGCTGGTCAGCATGGTCGACGTGATCGACGGCGACGCCGCGGCACGGCTCACCGGGGCGCTCGACTGGCCCGAAGGCGCCCTGCTGCGCGTGCGAGTGTCGGCGACCGCCGAGGGCTCGGCCAAGCCCGCCGAGGTCGCCAAGGCGCTCGGGGTGTGGGGCGCGGAGGATCCCCGTGCCGAGCACGCGCTGGTGGCCCGTCTGGGAGTGGTGTCGGAGCTGGCAGGACGCGGTCAAGTCGCGGCAGGGGTTGCCCGCGTGCCCGTCGTTGCCGACGCTTGACGCAATCCCGCGTCACGGATCGTCAGACCGCGCCGTTATGACTGAGGTGTGGACCGTCTCGTCAGCCTGTTGGCCGCGTTTGCCCTTGGGGCGTGCTCGCTCTCGATCACCGCGCCGGTCCGCGATCGCAAGCGCAACCAGCTCCCGGTTTGCGACACCAGCAAGGGTCTGGTCGCGATCGATGCGCTCGCCGCGGTCGGATTTGGTGTCGGCGGTCTCGCAGCGCTGAGCGAAGATGAAGGCACCGGCGCGCTCGCGCTGGTCGGGGC
>JACCYD010000361.1 GCA_013696695.1 Deltaproteobacteria bacterium
CTACATGGGCGCGCTGCCGGCGTGGTGGCCGCAGGTCGGCGTGGCGATCGCGCTCGCCGCGCTCGTGGTGTGGAGCTTCGTGCAGCGCTGGAACGTGCTGTCGGCCTCCCCGTTTCCGCTCGGTGTCGACGGCTATTTCTATCCGGTGCAGCTGCGCTCGTTGCTCGAGACTGGCGAGCTGCAGTATCCGGCATCACCCCTCGCGTTCTGGCTGATGGCGCCGTTCGCTGCGGCGACGGATCCGATCACCGGCGCGAAGCTCGGAGCCGCGGTGCTCGGCGCGCTGATCGCGTTGCCAGCGTACGCGGTCGGCGCGCAGCTCGGTCGCGATGGCGACGAGCGTGGACGCGGCGCGGGGCTGATCGCGGCGGTGCTCGCGACGACGAGCGCTGGCTCGATGTACATGACGATCGAGTTCGTCAAGAACGGCATCGGGCTGACGGTCGCGATGACGGCGCTGTGGTTGGTGCTGCGTGCGCTCGAGGTGCCGACGAGACGGCGCACGATCGTCGCGATCCTCGGGATCGTCGCGGCGGTGCTGACGCACAAGATGGCGGCGGGCATCGTGATCGGCATCGCGATCCCGGCGGCGCTGGTCGAAACACATCAGCGCGGCAAGCTGCGCTGGCGGCGCGCGTTGCCGATCGGCATCGCGCTCGGCGTCCTCGGCGTGCTGGTGCTGATCGGCGTCGCGATGCCTCGGCGGTTCTTGTCGCCGGCGGATCTCGCGTTGCTCGACAACATGTTCACGACCGAGGCGGATTGGTCGCTGCCGGCGCTCGGTGGCAAGCTGACCTTCGGCTACGAGCCGGCGATCGGTGCGGTGCTCGCGATCGCGGCGAGCTGGGCGTTGCTCGACGACAAGCGCTCGACGCGCGGGCGGTTGCTGGTCGTTGGCAGGGTGCTCCAGTGCGTGGGCGTGATGATGGCGCTCGGTGCGATCGCGATCGGCGGTGGCGCGATCGCCGGCGGCATCGTCGGCGGCGGTCTGGTCCTCGTCGCGGGTGGCTTGCTGCTCCGCCGATGGGCGGGACGGATGCTCGGCGCGTCGTTGCGAGCGCATGCCGGCGCGGGACGTGACGTGGCGGCGTGGTGCGCGCTCGCGCTCGCCGCGGTGATCAGCTTGCCATGGCTCGACGCGACGCACTCGCAAGGCCTGGCGATGCGGCTGCGCGTGATCGCGTTCGTGCCGATGGCGCTGTGTGCGGCGATCGTGTTTCGCGTCATCGGGCGCTACGCCGCACGGATGTTCGACGGCGATCGCAGACCGCCGCCGGCGGCATTCGGGGTGGTGATCGCGATCGCGATCGTCGCAATTCGAGCCGGCGGTGGCCCGCAGACCGAGGGGCAGGTGGTGACGCATCCCGCGTTGATCGCGAGCGTGCAGGCGGCGGTCGGCAAGATTCCCGACGGTGGCGTCGCGGTGGTGCAGGAGCGGCACATCGCGTTCATGTTCGCGTGGTACGCGCAGGTGCCGATCAGCATGCGACCGGAGCCGTTCGCGCCCGAGCGGCGCTATCGCGTGATGCCTCTCGCGTTCATCCAGATCGGTTCGGCGCTCGACGCCAGCTTGCTCTCCGCGCGCGACCAGGCCGAGCTCCGCGTGATCGGGCTGCATCCGCTCCACCCGAACGGCATGGTGATCGTGCCGGAGGCGACCTGGCAGGTGATCCTCGCGCGGTTGTCGCCGTTCGATCGGATGCGGCTCGACGCCTGGCCGACGATCTAACCCCAGTACTCGCGTTGGGTGATCCGAGGCCTGAATCAACGATCCGCCTCTCAGCTTTTTTGTCGCTGCGGAGAGTGAACTGATCCGTAGGGCTAGGACGCAGCTGAGGGCCCAGAACCAACTTCGTATATACCGTATATACCGTATATACATCTCGGCCAGGTGAGCCCGGATGTGCTCCCTCGCGAGGCTCCGTCCGAATACCGGACAGTCGTCTCCGTCTAACCGCGAGCTAGAAGCGGCCGGCGGCGATGAGGCCGACGCTGCCGTTGCCCTCGACGGACGGGCCGACGATCAGCTGCGACTCCTTGCCCGACGTGGCGTACAGGACGCCGGTCGTGATCGCGCCGGCGAGCGCGAGTCCGAAGCCGAAGTCGGCCGCGATGCTCTTGCTGCGGATGCCATCCCGCTTCGACTGCGCACATCCCGCGCTCTCGCAGTCGTTGTACGAGGCGCGGGCCGTCATCCCGAACCCGACGCCGACACCGAGCCCGACGACGGTAACGCCGGCCGCGATCATCGCCGTTCGCGTGAAGTGCCGCGGCACCTCGTCGGACATCTTGCCGTTGAAGGTGGGACCCTTGACGGCGAGGTCCTTCTTGCGAACGGGCGCATCGGGGAGGAGCAGGGGCGCCGAGGCGGCGAACTTCTGCCGCGCTTGATCGACGACGGCGATGTCGATCGGCCGCCGCGTCGCGATGCGCTCGCCGCCTGCATCGGCCCACGTGGTGTCGATCTGGATCGCGCCGTTGGCGCCGGTGTTGACCATCACGACGAACAGCACCTGCTGGACATCGAGGCGCTTCGCGACGTCCTTCACGCACTCCGGCCGGTTGACGCAATCGAGCGGGATGCCTTCGGCCGGCAGCTTGCGACGGACCTCGAGGCCGCCGAGTGCTTCGACTTCGAGCTCGGCTCCGAGTGCATCGGCCAGATCTTGCGCGAGCGAATCGACGCGAACGTTATCGACGTTGACCGCGATGCCCGGCACGATGCCGACGCGGAGCCGGCCGGTGACGCGTGGGAGATCGACGGCGACGTCTTCCGCGCGTGCCGGCGAGGCAAGCAGCATGACAGACAGACCACCGAGCACGAGACAGTGTCGGGCCACACCCATGTCGAAGAAGGTAACCCGCAGGCTGCCGCGTGATGCGGGTCTAGCGGTGGTCTCACCACGACATCGTTAGGGTTTTTGGCATATCCTGCCGGTCGATGAAGCTCGGCACGCTGCTCTTGCGCAACGCCGCGATCGGGCTGTCGCAGCTCGAGGCCGCGCTGCGCAATCAGGTGCTCTACGGCGGCCGCCTCGGCACCAACCTGGTCGAGCTCGGCTTCATCGATCTCGAGCTGCTGAGCAGCTACCTCGCGGAGCTCTCGGGGTATCCGATCGCCACGCCGACATTGCTCGAGGAGGCCGATAGCGACCTGGTTGGCAAGCTCGGCTCCGAGGAGGCCCATCGCCTGCGCGCGATCCCACTCGGCTACATCGGCGAGCACAAGGACACCGTCGCGGTCGCGGTCGTCGAGCCCACCAACTCGAGCGTGCTCGAAGAGCTGTCCGCTCGGTTCGAGCGGCCGATCACGGCGTACGTCGTGCCCGAGCTGCGGGCGCTGTATTATCTCGAGAAGCATTTCGGGCTGCCGCGCCGTGCGCGCTTCATCCGCACGGCGCGTACGGGCAGCGATGGTGATCACGCGCCGGATTCCGAGCGCCGCCGATCGCAGCCCGCGCACGGCATGGTGATGCCTCCGACGTTGACGCTCGAGCCGCGCAAGCGCCGCGCGTCGCAAGCGGTGCTTCCCATCGGGCCGGCGGATCGATTGTCCGCCGCGTCGCTCGCGATCAGCTACGGCGCTGCATGCGAACGGATCGATGTCGCCGAGAGTCGCGAGCAGATCGCGGATGCGTTGTGCGATTACGCGAAGGGCCGCGTCGATGCGTTGCTGGTGTTCCTGATCCGCGATGGCAACGCGCTTGGCTGGCGTGGCTACCTGCCGGATCCATCGATGCTGAAGACGCCGATCGAGGAGCTGTCGTTGCCGCTCGGCGGCGCCTCGGCCCTGCAATCGGCCCACGATGCCGGCCAGCCGTTCGTCGGTTATCCGCCGTCGGCCGCGAAGCCGGTCGAGACCAAGCTGTGGACCGCGCTCGGCATCACGGAGCCCACGCAGGTGGTCGTCGTGCCGATCATGGTCAAGCAACGCGCGGTCAACTTGATCTACGCGCACGTGATCGGCGGTCCGCCGCCTGCGCAGCTGGTCGGCGAGCTCAACGATCTCTCTCATCGCAGCGAGACGTCGTACCTGCGCCTGATCCGCCAAGCGCGCGGCTCGTGAGAGCGAGGTGATCGACGACGCCACGCACTACCTCGTGCTCGCCGCGGCATATGCCCGTGGTGCGCTCGGGGAGCCCGAGCTCGACGACGCGACCGCGATCGCGCGTGGCGTTGAAGCCGGCCTCAAGCTGCATCGGTTCAAGCGCACCGCACAGCTGCCGCGCGTGCGAGCCGTGATCGGCGCGCTGCGTGGCTTTGCGCCGGATCGCGTCGTCGATCTCGGATCGGGCCGCGGCGCCTTCGTGTGGCCGCTGCTCGATACCATGCCCGAGCTCGGCATCATCGCCGTCGATCGGCTCGCGCATCGCGCGGCGCTGTTCGCGCACGTCGCGCGCGGTGGCATCGATCGAGTCGCCGGTGTGCAAGCCGACATCACGCAGCTGCCGTTCGCGGATGCCAGCGTCCCGTGCGTGACCGCGCTCGAGGTGCTCGAGCACTTGCCGGACGACGGGCCCCAGGCCGCAGCGCGCGAAGCCTTGCGCGTCGCTCGGACGGCGGTGATCGCGAGCGTGCCGTCGCACGAGGACAACAACCCCGACCACGTGCACCTGTTCGATGGCGCGCGGCTGACCGACCTGTTCAAGGCCGCGGGTGCACGCCGCGTCTCCATCGATCACGTGCAGTCGTACATCATCGCGGTGGCGGCAAAATGATCGAGGCGATCCATCGCTACCCGCGAACGCATCACCTCGAGGGCAGTCGGCTGCAGCCCGGCGATCACGATCTCGATCAGATCCCGATCGACTCGCTGCGCGGCACGTACTGCGTGATCGAGGAGAAGCTCGACGGTGCGAACTCCGGGATGTCGCTCGACGATGCCGGTCGCTTGCGGTTACAGAGCCGCGGACACGTGCTCACCGGCGGCCCGCGCGAACGGCACTTCGATCTGTTCAAGCAATGGGCTCGCACGCACGAGACCGCGCTGTCGGCGCGACTCGGCGGCGGCCTCACGCTGTACGGCGAGTGGCTGTACGCGAAGCACACGGTCTTCTACGACCAGTTGCCGCACTACTTCATGGAGTTCGACATTCGCGATGCGAGTGGTGCGTTCTGGTCGACCGATCGACGCGCGAAGCATCTCGAAGGCTCGCCGATCGTCGCGGTGCCGATCTTGTGGCGCGGCATCGTCGACAAGCCGGCGGAGCTCCCGAAGCTGGTCGCGCACTCGCTCTACAAGTCACCGCGTTGGCGCGAGCGCTTGCGCGCCGCTGCGATCGACGGCGGGGTCGATCCGGATCGCTGCGCGCTCGAGACCGACTCGAGCGACTTCGCCGAAGGGCTCTACCTCAAGGTCGAGGACCTCGCGACCGGGACGGTGACCGCCCGCTACAAGTGGATCCGCGCCTCGTTCCTGACCGCGGTCGTCGACTCCGGGAGTCACTGGCACTCGCGGCCGATCGTCGCGAACCAGCTCGCCGACGGCGTCGATCTGTTCACCTGAGCGGCTTGGCGGCTGGTGAACATTCACCAGTGCCGGCACTCGCTCGTCGAATGGTGCGCGAGCCGCTACGCTGCGCGCGTGCTCCTCGAATTTGCTCCCAACACCGCGATCGATTGGTTCGCTGTCGAGGAGTGGCTCGCTCCGATCACGTCGGCGCGCGCACTCGCCGAGACGCCGCAGGACCACGTGTTCCACGCCGAAGGCGACGTGTGGACGCACACCAAGATGGCGATGGAGGCCCTGGTCTCCGGATCGCTCTACGCCGCGCTCGCCCCCGGAGCGCGCCCGATCGTCGCCGCCGGCGTGCTGCTGCACGATATCGGCAAGCCGTCGACGACGCGGCTCGACGGCGAGAAGCTGACCTCGCGGGGCCACTCGTCGCGCGGCGATCTGATCGCACGGGTCGCGCTGTGGCGGCTCGGGGCGACGTTCGATCAACGCGAGCAGGTGTGCGCGCTGATCCGCCATCACCAGATCCCGTTTTTCGGGATCACCAAGCCGGGCGCCGAGGCCGTGCGGCTCGCCCGGCGGCTGTCGCTGCTGACGCGCAACGACTGGCTCGTCGCCGTGGCGGATGCCGATGCTCGCGGCCGCCGCTGCGCCGATCCTCACGATCAGCACCGCATCGTCGAGCACTGTGCGCTGTGGGCCGAGCATTGCCGCGAGCTCGGCGTCCTCGATGCGCCCCAGCCGTTCGCTTCGGACCACACGCGGCGGGTCTACTTCGAGTCCGAGCCCGGCGCGCGGCTGCCAGACGTGCTCGCGCACGACGACACGGTCTGTGAGGTGACCTTGATGTCGGGGCTGCCTGCGAGCGGAAAGGACTCGTACCTCGCGACGTACTGTCCGGATCTCCCGGTGATCTCGCTCGATGCCCTGCGCGATGAGCTGGACATCGACCACGGCGATCCCGGGGTGGTGATCGCCGAGGCCCGGGAGCGAGCCCGGGTCTACCTGCGCGCGGGGACCTCGTTCGCATGGAACGCGACCAACCTCACCCCGTCGTTGCGGAGTCAGCTGATCGAGCTGTTCCGTGGATACCGTGCGCGTACGCGCATCGTGTACGTCGAGACGACACCGGACGAGCAGAGCTCTCGCAATCGAGAGCGATCCGATCCGGTCCCGTGGGCCGTCATCGAGCGCATGCTCGCGCGCTGGACGGTGCCCGACCTCACCGAAGCCCACGAGGTCCGGATCGTGCTCCCGCTCGCTCCCGGAGCCTGAAATGGCATCGATCTTGCGATGTAACCCATCGAGATCGCATCGAAAGTTACCGAACCAACATGACCGGGTCGGTAACTTGATTCTTTCCGGCAAAGGGGCAATCTCCAGCTCGTGCCGCAACGAATGACCCTGGCGAATCCCAGCTGCAAAGTTGGATTCGGAACGATCGCAGCCGCTCTCACCGCCCTGTCGATGGCGGTCCTCGGGCACTTCGTTTTCTGAGTCGTTAGCTCACGAGTGCTCGGTCCAGTACCGGACCCAGTCTCCATCCTCGATCAGCGCACCCAGCTTGGTCGCCGCCGGATCTGACAGCGTGTAGATCCAGGCCCAGACCGGCTCGCCGGTCTCCAGCGTGACCTGCTTGATGATGCGCGCGAAATCCTCGCCTTCGTAGGCGTCCAGCAAACCGAAGGTGGCCGCGAGGTCGTTGAGCCACAGCAGCTCGCCGACGACCTTGCCGGTGGTGTCGTCGTTGAAGCCCGGGTAGCCCATCGGGAACGCGTAGATCTTCCCGGTGGTGAATGCCTGGGCGGTCCTGGTGATCGAGTTCGCGACCAGGGAGCGGGCCGTCTGACCGGTGCGCATCGTCCCGTAGACGAACAGGCGATCCAGCACCTCGTGTGAGCCCGTGGTTCGCTCGACTTCGAAGGTTCCCGTGTGACGCCGACGCTCCGACACGTTCGGGTTCTACCGCGTGGTCGCGAGCGCGACCACCTGATCGAGGAGCGGTAGCACCATCGCAGCCCCGATCCCCTCGCCGTGACCGAGGCCGACGGCGAACGCCGGTTCCAGCCCGAGCAGCGCGAGCAGGCTCCCCTGCAGCGTGGAGCCCGCGTGTGCGGCGATCAGGTATCCGGCGGCGTCGGGAGCGAGCCGGACGGCGATCAGCGCGGCCACACCCGTCGCGTGACCATCGAGAATCACGGGGATGTGAAGCGACGCCGCGCCGAGGATCAGCCCTGCGAGCACGGCGGTCTCGGGCCCGCCGAACGTCGCGAGCAGATCGAGGCCGCCGGAAGCTCCGGATGTGCGGCCCTGCTGCCAGGCGAGCACGAGACCCGGGTCGGCATCGGAACCCGCGGCGGTTCGAGCGTCGAGCCCAGGTTCGGAGACGAGCGGATAATCCGGGGTGATCGCGAGGTCGCGCGCGACGCCGCGATCGTCATCGAGCGGAAACCCGGGGTCGGTTCCGATCGCGACAGGAGCGGCCGACGCTCGGGTCGGCGCGTCGCTCAGGCCGTCGAGCGCGCCCTGCATCGGGGCGGGATGCATCGCGGCACCGAGCGTCGGGCCGCCGGCAGCGCCGAGAACAGCGGCGGCGGCGAGCTCGCTACCGACGCCGAGCGCCCCGAGGGCGAGGACGTCGAGGCCAGACTCCGAGAGCGAGACGGCGAGCGCGATGCCCGCTTCGAGGCCGAGCGTCGCATCGACCACGGTCATCGCCGGTTCGCGCAGCAGATCGCGCGTCGGGCCGCGGCCGAGCCGGATCGTCGCCGCGGGTAGCGCCGAGCCTTCGACCGCCCCGGCATCGACCAGCATGATCGGGGTGCGACTCGCGCGCGCGACGTCGGCGAGCGCGGCGCTGCCGGAAGCGATCGCGTGTGCGGCGATCACCGTGGGATGCGATGCACCGAGCGAGATGCCGGGATCGCCGGCGCCGTGATCGCCCGCGCAGACGACGATGGTGCGGCGGTCGGCGCGCGGCGTGGCGGTGTGTTG
>JACCYD010000405.1 GCA_013696695.1 Deltaproteobacteria bacterium
CTCGAAGGTCATGGTCGCCGGTGCGTACGGACCAGCCGAGCCGTTCGTTGCGGATGCCGGCGCGCGCAGCGTCGCTCCGTCGTGCACCGACGAGGAACCGGCGCGTACCGCACAACCCGGCGTTCGCATGCAGGCGTTCTTCGATCAGTTCCCGAATCGCTCGTCGTCGACCTCGATCTGTTTCGATGCCCTCGACAGTGGGCTCGGAATCCTCGGCGGACTGTTTCACACCAGCTTGGCTAGTCCGTGCTTCGACGGTCGCTTGCTCGATGTCGAGCCCGACACCGCGGGTCAGCAACTCGATTGCGCATCGTGGTTTATCACCGAGGCGGGCGAAGAAGTCGTGCCGCCGTGCACCGACGCGTCGACGACGGTGTGCTGGCGCATCTTCCCGGATCCCATCTATTGCCCCGGCAACGACACCCAGCTCGTGCAGTTCGATCACTTCTTCCCGACGAGCGAGCCGCTCACCGCCGTGATCGAGTGCGTAGTCGAAGGCGGCTGAGTCCGTGCTATGAGCCGGCATGGACGAACGCTTCACCACGTGGCTGCGTGACTTCCTCGCACGCCATCGCGCTGTCGCCGGCAGCGTGCATCTGGTCGACGGTGATCAGCTCGCGATCGCCGCCGCCGTGAACCTGCCGCCGAAAGTCATCGAGCTGACCGGACGCATTCCGCTCGGCAAAGGCATGGCCGGCCTCGCGTGGCAGCACGACAAGCCGATCCAGACGTGCAACCTCAAGGAGGACAGCAGCGGTGCGGTGAGGCCTGGTGCGAAGGCCGTCGACGGCAAGGCCGCGGTCGCGATGCCGATCCACGATCAGAGCGGTACCGTTCGCGCGGTCGTAGGGCTGGCGTGGCTGGACGAGCGCGAGCTCCCTGCCGAAGAGCTGGCGGCGATCGATAAAGACGCGGCGTCGCTCCCCGAAGCCTGATCACCGAGTCGCATCGTCAAACACGTCGTCTCCGTTGGCAGCGAAAGCTGCATCTGAAACGTCAGCGGCCCGGCTCACACCACAGCGAACATCAGAGACGGTCGTGCCTCACGCGCGCTCCCAACCAACTTTCTCGACGAAGCGCGGTCGATCCCAAGACGTTCTCCGCTGTGCTCACATGGGTCGAGCAACCAAAAAAACGGGCGCCGAATGGCGCCCGTTTTCAGTCGAGAGCTCAATCGATTAGTTATTGTCGCAGTCGGCCGGGCAACCGGCGCCGGTCTCACCCGGATCGCACACGCCGTTCGGCGCGCCGATGCAGGCCGTGGTCACGCAGTTCGCGATGATGTGCGTGTCCGACGGTGGAGCGTTCGGATCGTTGACCTTGAGGATCTGGTTGTTGCCACCGGGGCACTGCGCGGCGTCGACGATGATCTCCCAGCACGGCTCGTTCGAACCGCTGCAAGGCGGCAGCACGGTCTCGATCTGGTTGGTCTGGCCGAAGTTGTTGACGTACGACACCGTGCAATCGAACGGGACGGCGAGGTTGCCGGTGATGCACGGGTTACCGATGGCGGCCTTGAGGAGCTCGCCGATAAGCTGCAGACCACCGGAGAGATCCGCCTGGCAAATCGTGGTCTGCGTGCTGCGGTTCGGGAACTGGCTGAGGAAGAACGACAGGCGCGTCGGCGGATCGGCGACCTGATCGTCGCCGCTACCCGGAGGATTGTTAAGAACACCATCGGGTCCTTCGTAAATACACGAGTGTGCAAGGGAAGGAGTTTCCGGGCCACCGCCGTCAGAGCGGAGTTCGACCTCGAACGGTTCGTTGGCGCCGAGGATGCCGGCGACGATGACCTTGGAGTCGTCGTCCTTGAGGGTCTTCAAGAAGTCGACGTACGTGCTGACCTTCTTGAGCTGCGCGGAGTTGTCGTTCGGGTGGCACTGATCTTTGACGCCGAGCTGGTTCATCGCCGCCTCGCTGGCGCCGCCGATATCGCAGGTCACGCCGAACCGCGTGCAACGGAACGACGTCAGCGGACCGAGCGGGCCGCCATCGGGACCGAGCAACGCCGACTGCGCCATCGAACAGTCGTCTTCGTCGGCGAGGAAGATCACCGCGAGAAATGCATCCTGGCGGATGAAGCCCGCGTTCGCCGCGTTGTTCTCGAGCGCGCGGCGCATCGCGTGGAGGTGCTGCTCGAAACCGCAACCGCCGGCGCCGAGCGAGGCCATGCGACCGAAGCACGTCGCCAGATCGCCGCCTTCGCAGGCGTCGTAGTTCTTCTGCCGCGTACCGTCGGTCAGCTTGATGTCGCTGATGAACGTACCGGTGACGCCGGTGGCGGCACCCAGGAGCAGGCGCCCGTCTTTGCCGGTGCCGGTGCAACCAGGCTGACCGGTACCGGGAGAGGCTTCGCCATCACCCTTGGCACCCATGTCCGAGGACACCACGCCGATGTGCACGTCGGGCAAGCCGCCCTGAATCGTGTTGAGGACGTTGATGAAGTTCGGGAAGTTGTCGCGAAGGTTCTGCTGCTTGTCGAGCATCGAACCCGAGTCGTCGACGACGAACAGGATGTCGACGTTGCGGTTCAAGTTGACTGGAATGTCCTTGAACTCGACGCGACCCTGCTCGGGGTTGACCTCCGAGATGGTGCGATCGGGACACGCAGTCAGCAGCGTGATTCCAAGGAGTCCGAAAAGAGACGACGTGACAGCACTGCGCATAGCGCACCTCCAATAACTCGAGCAGCATAGAGCAACTCGACGACCAGTTTCAGTCTCTAGCAGTTTCAAACGCTTACTTTTCGTGGCGCCGGATCGAGCTGCCAACGAAGTTGGCGATCTGGATCGATCGTTGGCATCGCAAACTCGCTGAAACCCTGTGGGTTTCGCAGACTTGATCGAGTTTCGGCGTGATCGATGTGGCTATCAATCCAGCCGAGGCGAGCGCGAGGCTATCGCCTGAACCACCACATCGCGGCCCGCTTCCAGCAGCAGACGTTCGCGGATCGAAGCCTCCAACGTGTCGAGGTCGCCACCTTCGAAGTAGCAGAGCGCCTTCTGCGCGACCAGGTGGTTGAAGGCAGCGCCGAACAACGTTTGCGCGGCGCCGAGGATCGAGGGCAACGAGATGTCCGCGTCGAGGAGTGCAACGACGTCGCGATAGTCCTTGGCTTCGATCCGCTGGAGCAGCGCCTTGATCTTCGTACCGCCGAGATCGAGCAGCGATGCAACGCGGAGTACGTCGTCGTCGGTGTGGTCCGGAACGCCGACCCGCCCGAAATCGATGCCTCCGAACATCGACAGCTTGATCGGTCCACCTCGGTCGAGAAGTACGGTGCGCTCGTTCGGGCCTTCCTGCACGACCACGGCACCTCGGAACAGTGTCAACGCATCGAGCTCGCGATGGTCGATCGGATCGTGCGCGAAGAAGTCGAAGTCGACGGACGGTCGATGCGCCAGGCGAAGCGCGATCGCCGTGCCGCCGTAGAGGACATATCGACGAGGAATCGCCGCGAGCTCCGGCCACAGCACACGCTGTGGTTCAGGAAGCATGTCCAGTCGAGGCTGAAAGCTCACGCGGGAACGAGCCGCACGGGAAGTGGAGGCGGGGGCGTTTGCAGGAGGACGCGGTGCCAGAAGTTCCACGATCGCGCGTCCAGCACGCCCGGAGGC
>JACCYD010001119.1 GCA_013696695.1 Deltaproteobacteria bacterium
AGCGGACCTTGGACTCGAGGCCCTCGATCTTGTAGCCGCGCTTGATCAGCTGGAAGCGCTGGAGGATCAGCTCGCGCTCGTGCTCGTAGAGCTTCTTGGCCTTGACCAGGATGTGCTCTCGCACGCCGACTTTTCCGAAATCGTGGAGCAGCGACGCGTACTCGATCTGTGTCAGATCGTCGTCGGAGAACCGCACCTCGCCGTAGCGGCCGGTGACGTGGCGATTGACCGCGATCGCGAGCCCCTTGGTGAGCTTGGCGACGCGCTCGGAGTGACCCGACGTCGTCGGATCGCGCGATTCGATCGCCGTCACGGCGGCCTTCACGAAGCCGTCGAACAGCGTCTTGACCTCGCTGTACAGCAACACGTTCTCGAGCGCGATGCCGGCCTGCGAGGCGAGCGTCGACACGTACGCCTCTGAGACCTCGTCGAACATGACGACGCCGCTCTCGAAATCGCTCGGCAGGTCGAGCTGGATCCAGCCCTTCGCGCGCTTGTTGATCAGCTGGATCACGCCGATCACGTCGGAGCGCGCGGAGATCATCGGGACGGCGAGCACCGATCGCGTCTGATAGCGATAGGTGTCGTCGAACGTGCGGTTGTGGACGAAGCCCCACGGGTTGTTCCCGCTGCCCGGCTCGTCGAGTGCGTACAGATCGGGAACCTTGATGCGCTCGCCCGACAGCACGCACTGGCCGACGATCGACGTTGCGGAGATCTCCATCTTTTGCTGCGCACCGATCGGTGGCAGCTGGCGGCTGTCGTTCTGCGACGCGGCGAACCGGAGCACGCGGTTCGTCATGTCGGTGTCGTTATCGGTGTCCTTGAGCTCCTTGGCGTCCTTGGCCTCGACGACGTAGACCGAGCCGGCATCCGCGTTGGTGACCTCGCACGCGCGGCGCAGGATGATCGCGAGCAGCGACTTGATGTCGCGCTCCTGCGACAACGCGCGACCGATCGAGATCAACATGTCGTTCTCGTGGCGCGACCGCTCGAGCTCGAGCTCGATGGTGGCGCCGGCCATCCGCTGCGCGATGCCATCGGTGCGCGAGCGCAGCGTCAGCAACAAGCGCGTCATGCCAACCGGCGCCGCGAGCGCCGTGATGTCCGAGTCGCCCGGCATCGCGTCGAGCTTCGCTTCTTCGAGCTCCGGATCTGTGCCGACGAGGATCAAGCCGTAGTTGCCCGACCGCGCACGGACGAGGTGCGGGTTGAGCTGCGCGGCGTCTTGCCACACCTCGGGCCACGCCAGCACGAGCAGCACCGGCATCCGCGCGCGCTGCGCGACGACCTCGAGCTCGATCCAACCATCGCCCTGGCGGCGAACGCGGTAGCCCAACATGCGCCGGTCGCGTGCAACGGCAGCGACCAGGTCATCCGGGCTGGCCACGATCATCGTCAGGAGCTTATACCATCAGACCCGGAGCCTTCGGCTCGCCCCGGACTCTGCGCATCGCGGGCCTCGGACCGGGCGCGATCGCGGTGGTCGTAGGCCCGGATCAGCGCTGCTACCAGTGGGTGCCGGACGACGTCGACGTCGGTGAACGTGACGCGGCCGATGCCGCGGATGTCATCGACCAGCTCGAGGGCGTCCCGCAACCCACTGCGCTGACCGCGCGGCAGGTCGGTCTGGGTGATGTCGCCCGTGATGCAGAGCTTCGAGTCGAAGCCCATGCGGGTCAGGAACATCTTCATCTGCTCGGGGGACGTGTTCTGCGCCTCGTCGAGGATCACGAACGAGCCACCGAGGGTGCGGCCGCGCATGAACGCCAGCGGCGCGATCTCGATCGTGCCATCGGCCAGGTGGCGCTCCAGCCGCTCGGCCTCGAGCATGTCGTGGAGCGCGTCGTAGAGCGGGCGCAGATACGGATCGATCTTCTCCTCGAGCGTGCCGGGCAAGAAGCCGAGCTTCTCGCCGGCCTCGAGTGCCGGGCGCGTGAGGATGATCCGGCGCACCTGCTTGTCGAGCAGCGCGCGAACCGCCAGCGCGACCGCGAGGTACGTCTTGCCGGTGCCCGCCGGACCGACGGCGAACACGATGTCGTTGGCGCGCACGAGGTCGACGTACTGCTTCTGGGCGGCGCCCTTGGGCGCGATCGGCCGCCCCGACCGCGGGGTCAGGATGGTGTCGCCGAAGATCGTCTGCAGCACGCCCGCAGCGCCGGGCTCGCCCTGGACGAGCTTGACGGCACGCACCACGTCGTCGGACGTCAGCGCCCTGCCCGACAGCGCGAGATCGTAGAGCTGCTCGAGAGCGCTCTTCGCGGTCTCGGTCGACACGTCGTCGCCCTCGATCGTGATCTCGTTGCCGCGCAGGTTGACCTGCGCACCCGCCGTGCGCTCGACCAGCTTGAGCCGGCTGTTATTGCTCCCGCAGAGCGCCATGAGCGCCTCGGGATCGTCGAATGCGAGCTTTTCTCGTTTGATGGTCTTTACCTGAGGCACGTGGGTGGTCGGTTTTCCACGCGAGGCAATCCTTCGGCCACGCGGCCACGCCCGTATAGCACGTAGGATCGAGCACGCGAGCGCCGTGCTAGAAGGCCGCATGCCTGCCCCTGGAGCTTCGCTGACCCGCCTGGTGGACATCATGGACCGGCTGCTCGCTCCCGATGGCTGTCCGTGGGATCGCGAGCAGACGCTCGAGACGCTGCGGCCGTTCCTGGTCGAGGAGACCTACGAGGTCCTCGATGCGATGGGACGCGACGACGCCGAGGATCATTGCGAGGAGCTCGGCGATCTGATGATGCAGATCGTCTTCCAGGCGGCGATCCGAACGCGCGAGAACAAGTTCGGGATCGACGATGTCGTCGCCTCGATCTCCGACAAGCTCGTACGCCGTCATCCGCACGTGTTCGGCGACACCACCGGCGTCGACACGCCCGATCAGGTGCTCGCGCAGTGGGAGGACATCAAGAAGGCGGAGAAAGCGGCCGCCGGCCAGAAGCAGGGGCGCATCCTGTCGGGCGTCAAGCACGGCCCTGCCCTGTGGCGCGCTCAGAAGCTCGGAGCCAAGGCCGGCAAGGTCGGCTTCGACTGGCCGGGCTGGAAGGGCTCGCACGACAAGGTCCAGGAAGAGGTCCTCGAGATCGCCGCGGTCGCCGATGGCGACGATCAGGCTGCGAAGCATCACGAGATCGGCGACTTGCTGCTCGCGGTCGTGAACCTAGCTCGCAAGCTGAAGGTCGATGCCGAGGTCGCGTTGATCGACGCGACAAACCGCTTCACGTCTCGCTTCGAGCACATCGAGGACACGTTGACCGAGCGTGGCCTGACGCCGCAGACCTCGACGCTCGAGGAGATGGACTCGCTGTGGAACGACGCGAAGGTGATCGAGAAGGCGCGCGCGAAACGCTGAACGGGAAAGTGGCGCTTTTTTGAGCAGCCGAGATCGAGTTGGTGCGATCTCACCAACATCAGTGCCGCGGTGCGCAAGTACCCCGCAAGTTATCCACACGCATCGGTGGACACTCCCGCGAACCTCGCGATTTTCGACGAGGATTCGGAACCCGAGCCGGCCTCGCACCGAGGCGGCCTCGCCATGCTTGACACCCGGGAGTCCGCACGTTACTCAACCCTCCGCCGTGGCCAATATCGCGTCAGCACAGAAGCAGAACCGCAAGATGATCAAGAACCGCGCGCGCAACCGCGCCGCGATGGGGGCGCTGCGGACGGCCGTGAAAAAGGCGCGTACCGCAGTCGACGACAAGGTCGCCGAAGCTCCGAAGCTCCTCAAGACCGCCGTTTCGATCATCGATAGCGCCGTCTCGAAGGGCATCCTCAAGCGTGGCACCGCGTCGCGCTACATCTCGCGTCTTCAGACTCGCGGCCGCACCACCACGCCGCCGGCCTGACTCGGGTTTGACTCGGGCCCGACTCAGAGAACGATCGCGTAGCGGTAGTTCGCGTTCAGGTTCGAATCGAACGCGCGACAGCCGAACACGCTGGTCGCGCTGAACCAGTGCCGTCGCTAGCGCGTACTTTTTCTCATGGCGGCCCTCCATCGGCCAGCGCGAGCGCCAGGCGATCGAGGCCGATCGCCCAGCCGATACCCTCGGCATAACGACCGCCGCCCGCGATCTGTTGCTGCGTGCCGAGCCGCGAGCATCTCGCCTCGAAGCCGGCCTCGGTGTAATAGCTGAGCCCTCGGGTGACCGCGCGATCGAACGCGTAGTCGACGCCGACCTCGTCGAGGCACCGCTCGAGCAACGCCTCGACCTCGCGGCGATCGTCGGGTGCCTTACCGCCAAGCAGCTCGACGCCGACTTGCGTGAACTCGCGATAGCGACCGCGCTGGGGACGTTCGTAGCGGTAGCAGCGCGCGATGTAGAACACGCGCATCGGCCTGCGCACGCGGTTCGCCCAGTCGTCTCGCCAGACCTCCTGGATCATTCCGGTGATCTCGGGCACCAGGCAGATCGGGCGGTTCGCCTTGTCAGCGAACGTGTACATCTGCTCGACGATCTCCGGTCCACCCTTGGCGACGAACGTCGCCTGTTCCCACAGCACGGGAACGATCAGCTCTTCATAGCCCGCAACGATGAAGTGACCTCCGCAGTGTTGCGGCGAGATCCGTGAACCGAGTTGCCTCGGCGCCTCGAAGAATGCGTGTACCTCTCAACATGACCTGACTCCTTGATCGAAAACGCGCAGGAGTGGCGACTGCTCTTGTTCCGGCGCAAAAGCACGAGCGCCGGACGAAGGTGCCGGCGTTCAGTCGTGGTGATGCAGCGAGTGCATGGCGACACCACTAACATCGCGCGCGGGCATCGGCCAGCGCGGATTCACAACGGTCGGAAATCGCTCGGCTCGGACAGGCTTAGTTCTCGTCGTCGTCACCCGCGGTGATCCCGTACTTGCGTAGCAGCTTGTGGAGGTACTTGCGATCCATGTCGGCATCGCGCGCGGCCTTCGAGATGTTGCCCTCGGCGCGCTTGATCAGCCACGACAGGTAACGGCGCTCGAACAGCTCGTTCCACTTCTCTTTGGTATCGCGGAACGACACGTTGGGCTCGAACTCGATGCCATCGCGGAGCTGTGCGCTGCGTGAATCTGTCGGACCCAGCGGCGCGACGAGCATGCCCGGATCGGCGCCGAGCGCGAGAGCGCGCTCGATCACGTTGCGAAGCTCGCGCACGTTTCCCGGCCAGTCGTGCGCCATCAGGGCGCCCCGCGTCTGCTCGGTGAGCGTGACGCCGCCGGCGAGCTTGCCGAGCATCGAATCGATCAGTAGCGGGATGTCCTCGCGTCGCTCGCGCAGCGACGGCGCGGTGATCGGCACGACGTTGAGGCGGAAGTAGAGATCCTCGCGGAACTTGCCCTTCTCGACCTCGGAGCGGAGATCCTTGCGGGTCGCCGCGATCACGCGGAGGTCGACCTTGATCGTCTTGGTGCCGCCGACGCGGCGGAGCTCGCGCTGCTCGAGCACGCGCAGGAGCTTGGGTTGGAGATCGAGCGACAGCTCGCCGAGCTCGTCGAGGAAGACCGTGCCGCCCGACGCCAGCTCGAACGCGCCTTGCCGCGCGGTGACCGCGCCGGTGAACGCGCCCTTCTCGTGACCGAACAGCTCGGATTCGATCAGCGTGCCGGCGACCGCGCCGCAATCGACGACGATGAACGGCGCATCGGTGCGCGGCGACAGCAGGTGCAGCGTGCGCGCGATCATGTCCTTGCCGGTGCCGGTCTCGCCCTCGATCAACACCGTCGCGTCGGTGGGTGCGATGCGCTCGATCAAGCCAAAGATCTCTCGCATCGCGGGAGACTTGCCGACCATCTCGCCGAGCTGCTCCTTCTCCGAGGGGAGGATCTCGATGCGCTCCTCGAACGGCGTGAACTTGAGCTCGCACGAGCCGAGGCCGATCACCGAGCCGGCGCGGAGGTACGCCTCCTTGACCTCGGCACCATCGAGGAACGTGCCGTTGGTGCTCTTCATGTCGCGCACCAGGTAGCCCTTGGCATCGCGCGCGATCTCGAAGTGGACGCGCGAGACGGTCTCGTCGGCAAGGACCAGATCGTTCTCCGGCGCCTTGCCGACCTTGAACGTGTCGCCCGACACCACGAACTCGGTGCCCCGCTGGGCGCCCTTGATGACAACCAGCTTGCACCGCCGCAGATTCACGGTCGCCGGCGTCGCCTCGCGCCGGATCCGTGTCCCCGTCAAGTGCTCCATTTTGCAAATGTTACCGCGATCGATGGCCCGTCGTCGTGTTGTTTGAGATCTCCAACGAGGGTAACGTTCTTGAAGTGCTACGTTCCTGGGGAGTCGCGCTCGTCACGCTCGTGTGGACGTGCGCGATCGCGAGCGCGGAAGACGACGCCGACGCGCCCACGCCCGACAAATCTCCGAGCAAACCGTCGGATGCGCCGCTGCCATCGTGCCTCGATCAGACCATCCGCGATCAACTCGGCGAGCAGCTCAAGCCGCGCGGGGTTCAGAAGCGTGACTTCAAGAAGAACAAGAAGATCGTCCTCCATGGCCACGGCGGCCTGTACGGAGGAGATCTCACCTCGTCGAGCTGGATCGCCGGCGGCTCCCTCGGCTTCTTCTTCACCGAAGATCTTGGAGTCCAGGCCGAATTCGCGCTGACGCCGCTGACGCTCGACCTCGACGCGCCGCTCAACAAGTTTTTCGGCGACAACCGGTTCGATCCCGGGATGGCGTACATCGCGCTTGGCAACCTCGTGTGGTCACCGATCCACGCCAAGCTCAAGATGGGCGGCGGCATCGTCCACGCCGATATGATGTTCTTCGCGGGTGGCGGCCGGACGTTTCACGACGCCGTCCAGGGGCTGTCGTTCGACGCCGGCATGGCGCTCGATCTGTTCGTCACGCGCGCTCTGACCATCCGCTTCGACTTCCGCGACCTGATGGCCGTCGAGGAAATCGCCGGCGAGACCCGCTACACCAACAACTTCGTCACCACCGCCGGCCTCGCGCTGTGGATCCCGTCGGGGCTGTGAGTTTATCTGCAATGAGTTTATCTGCAATGAGAGTCGTCGCTCTCCTCGTTCTCGCATCCGCGACCGCGTTCGCCGACGGCAAGACCGACGAAGCCGATGGCGATCGGATGATGGACAAGAAGTCCAAGCCCAAAGCCAAGGCCAGGGAGCAAGCCACGCCGGTCGCCGATCGCACGACCGGCATGTGCATCGATCAAGAGATCGCCGATCGCCTCGCGATCAAGCGCAAGCGCCGCGGCGCTGTCGATCGGTTGTTCGTCAAGCAGGGTCGCCACGAGCTCACCGTCGGTGGCGGCTACTACGCGAGCGACTTGCTGAGCGGCACGTACCTGATCGGCGGCTCGTACACGTTCCACATGACCGACGAGACCGCGGTCGAGTTCGGTGGCGGGTGGACCCACGCGAACGCCGACATCATCCGCGCCCTCGAGGATGGTCGCGCGACGGTCCTCGAGGACACCTACGCCCGGATGATCTTCGGCGAGTCGCTCCTGGTGTGGAGCCCGGTGTACGGCAAGCTGCGACTTGGAGGGTCGATCGTCCACTTCGACCTTCATGCCGATATCGGCGTCGGGGTGATCGACTCGAAGACCTCACGAGGCGCCGCCGGCGTCGTCGGCTTCGGGATTAAGCTCTTCATGGGCGAGGCCGCAGCGTTCCGGATCGACGCGCGCAACCGGACGTTCCGCCAAGAGCTGCTCGACGAGCGCTTCCTCGTCAACGACAGCGCGATCACCGCTTCACTCTCGTTGTTCCTGCCGTTCCACAATTAGTTCGGGTTTCGACGTCGCCCTCGCGACATCTTCTGGCTGGAGAACCGCCCATGCGCATGCGAATCGCACTCCCACTCCTGCTCGTGCCGCTGGTCGCGTTCGCTGCTCCGAGAGCCAAGCCCAGGCCGAGGAAGCCCCCTCCGGCGTCGCCGGCTCCCAAGCCGCCGCCGGTGGCCGAGCCCGACGCGGATCCGAAGCCCGCGCCAACCGCGCCTGCCGCCGGCGACAAAGACAAAGACAAAGACAAAGCGGGTGGTGGCACCGGTGCTGGCGCCACGGATCCGGCGACCGATCCGAAGCCGCCCACCGATCCGGATCCGCCGAAGGCCTCGAACGAGCCCGATGTCGATACGTTGCGGCAGGAGTACCTGTCGCTGCGCGACGAGCTGTTCAAGTCGCGCGCCCGTGCGAACGCCGTCGCGAGCCAGCTCTACTCGACGCGCGTCCAGATCAAGCTGACGTACACCAGCGGTCGCTACTACAACCCCGCAAAGGCGACGATCCGGCTCGATGGTGCCGCGGTGTTCGAGAACGCGACCGGCGGCATCGCAGGGGACGACGGCATCCGGTTCGAAGGCTTCGTCGCCCCGGGACGCCACCTGATCACGTTCCGCGTCGAAGCGCAGGGCAAGGATGACGACTCGTTCACTTCGGTCACCGAGAACCAGATCACCGTCAAGGCGGTCGCCGGCAAGGATCTGATCGTGTCGGCTCGTGCGCGTGACTCGGGTGACATCGCGTACGAGTGGAAGCGGAATGAAAAGGGCAGCTACGGCCTCGGGCTCGACGTTTCGGTCAAATCGATTGGCCGCCCCGACGCGCCTGCACCCAAGGGCAAGAAGTGAAGTCCGGGGCGGCACTCGGCGTCGCCGCCTCGCTCGTCCTCGCGTCGAGCGTCGCGCTCGCGCAGCCGCCGGCTGACGATGACAAGCCGGCCGACAAGCCCGCGGCACCGGTCGCGCTGGACGCGATCGGCAAGTACTTCGTCGCGCTCGAGGCGATGAAGCTGATCGATGCCGACAGCGGCAACATCAACACGCTGCGGCGCGAGCTGCAGTCGGCGGAGAATCTGCTCAAGGACGGCGCGTTCTCGAACGCCGCCGTGGCGCTCTACGCGATCGTCAAGTCGCCCCGCTACGCTGCGTTCACCGACTTCGTCGAGTATCAGAACGCCGAATACGATCTCGGCATCGCGCTCGCACGCGCTGGCAGCTATGGCGCTGCGCTCGATGCGCTCGAGGTCGTGCTCGCGCGAGGTGCCGGTGCGCCGTACTACGGCCCCGCGCACCGCCGCGCCGTCGACATCGCGATCGAGACCCGCGATCACAAGGGCGTGCTCGCGCGGATCGAGTCGATCAAGGGTAGTGACCCGATTCCGGTGTCGGCGGTCGGCGAGCGCGCGTATCTGCGCGGTCGTGCAGCCTACGACGTCGGCAAGCTCGCCGATGCGGAGGCCGAGCTCGTCACGATCTCGAAGCAGAGCCGGATGTACTCGTCGGCGGTCTACCTGCGCGGCGTCATCCACGCGCGGCGTGGCAAGTACCGCGCGGCCGCCGACGCGATGTGCGAGATCTCGGCCTCG
>JACCYD010000501.1 GCA_013696695.1 Deltaproteobacteria bacterium
GTATCGCGCCGCGCTCGCCCTCGATCCAACCTCCCTGCTCGCGATCGACGACCTCGTGAAGATCCTGCGGCAGAAGGGTAACGAGCCCGCTCTCGCCGACGCGCTGCGCCAGCGCGGCCGAGCCGTCACCGAGTTGCCGGAGAAGCGCGCGGCGTTTGCCGAGGTCGCGCTGATCTGCGAACGCGCGGGCGATCGCGACGGCGCGATCGCGGCGTGGAACGAATACATCGACGCCGACGATACCGATCGCGACGCCTTCACCGAGCTCGCTGATCTCTATCGCGCCAAGGGCGATCGCACCCCGCTGATCGAGACGCTCCAGCGCGCCGCTCGGCTCGGCGGTACGGCCGACGAGGAGAAGAAGCTCCGCGTCGAGATCGCGCAGCTCGAGACCGATGGTCCGCGTGCGATCCAGGCCTGGCAGTCGGTGCTCGATCTCGACGGCGAGGATCTTCTGGCGCTGGTTGCGCTGGAGCACGCCTACGCGAAGTCCGCCGACTGGCACGCAGTCTCCGACACGCAGAATCGCCGGCTCGCACTCGCGCGCTCGGACTGGGATCGCGTCGCGATCCACGGTGAGATCGCGAAGGTCGCCGAGACTCAACGCGGATCGATCGACGATGCGATCGCCGCCTGGTACGGCGCGCTCGACGTCGACGCGACGTACTTGCCCGCGTACGAGAACCTCGAGCGGCTGCTCTCCGCCGGTAGTCGCTGGCACGATCTCGTGGAGCAGCTCGAGAAGCTCGCCGAGCTCTACGCGAAGCAGGGCGATGCCAAGGCCGAGCTCGGCGCGCTCGCCCGCGCCGCCGATGTCTGGGAGAGCAAGCTCGACAACCCGGATGCCGCCGGCGAGATTCTCGAGAAGATCCTGCAGCGCGAACCCGGCTCGGTCGCGGCGCTGACGCGGCTCTCCAAGATCTACGAGCGTTCGGGCGATTGGGGCAAGTGCAAGGCCACGCTCGAGCAAGCGCTCAAGCTATCGCCCACGGGTAGGGATGCCGCGGATCTGTTCTTCCGGCTCGGCGAGGTCGCGCGGTTGAGCGATTCGGATGCCGATACGGAGATGCTGCACTTCCAGCAAGCGTTGAAGCACGACGCGTCACACGCGCAGGCCATCGGCGCGCTCGAGAAGCTCGCCCGCGAGCGTCGCGATCCGGCTCTGCTAGCCGACATGCTCGGGCGCCGGGTGTCGACGATCCACGTCCCGGCGGAGCGCGTCGCGTTGCTCGTCGAGCTCGCGGATCTCGAGCGCAAGGCGAGCCGCAACGATGCCGCACTCGAGGCCCTCGCGCGCGCGAAGAGCGACGCCCCCGACGACGTACGCGTGCTTGCGCCACTGGCCGATCTGTACTTCGCAGCGGGTCGGCTCGACGAGGCTGCCCCGATCTACGACCGTCTCGCGCAGGACGCCAAGGAGGGCCGCCGGATGAAGGACGTCGCGCGGTTCCGCCAGCGGCAGGGCGGCATCCTCGAGGCGCGCGGTGATCGCCCCGCCGCGCTCCTGGCCTACGAAGAAGCGCTCCGCGTCAACCCGACCGACGTCAACACGATGACCGGGCTCGGCCGGCTGTACTTTGCCGCCGAGGATTGGGAGAAGGCACGGCGGATCTATCAGTCGCTCGTGCTGCAGAACTTCGATGCGGACGCTGGCGTCACCAAGGGCGAGGTCTACTGGGCGCTCGGCAAGATCCACTTGCAGCTCGGCCAGCCACCCAAGGCGAAGAGCATGTTCCAGCGTGGGCTCGAGATCGAACCGCAGAATCCGAAGCTCAGAGAAGCGCTGTCGTCGCTGCAGTAGGTCCGGTGTCGAAGAGCCGTAAGCGGCGTGGCACACTGGGGTGTGCTGCCATTCGCGGGCGCCTTGCTGGTGTGGAGTGCGGATCGTCCGTTGAACGAGACGTTCAGGATCCCAGCCGACGGTCTCGTGCTCGGCCGCGATCTGCTCGACGAGCATCTCCGGGGCCATCGCGACGATCGAATCAGCCGGTCGCACACGCGACTGAGCGTCGAGGCCGCTCACGTTCGCGTCACCGATCTCGGCAGCCGTAACGGCACGTTCTCGAACGGCCACACGGTGGCTGAATCGATCGTGGTCACGCCACCCAGCATCCTGCGGACCGGCCGATCCGTCTGGGTGATCGTGCCCGACGTTCGTCGCTACGAGCACGTTCCGCTACAGCGGCGCGGTGGGCTCGTCGTTGCCGGCACCCTCGACCCGCTCTGTCGCGAGCTCGACGACATCGCGAACGCGGAGGCCAACGTCCTCCTCTACGGCCCGCTGTCGATCGGGCGCGAGCTCGCCGCGAGCTATGCCGGAACCATCGGTGGCGAGGTGGTGCGGTTCGATCCGGAGACGATGAAGGTGCCGCTCGAGCGCGTGATCAACCAACGATCGCTCCGCACGCTCATCCTCGAGCTCGGCAGCACGATGCCCGAGCGCGATGCCGAGACTCTCGCGACCTGGCTCGAGACCGACATCCGCGTAGCCACCGTGGTCCGAGACCTGCGGTGGTTGAACGAGCTGCCGTCGGAGCTCGTCGCGCGGCTCGCGATGCGGCGGATCGACGTGCCAAAGCAACGGTTCGACGAGCTGCCGGCGCAGGTGTTCGAGCAGTCTTGCGCCATGTCACCTGCCGCGCCGCTCCACGCGACGGTGATCGAGCGCTGTTTGCTCGACTCTTTTAGGGTCGACGAAGACACCCTTCAGGTGGAAGTGCGGGGTGCATTACTGCGGTGGTGCATCTCCGGCAATCCGGCTTTGCGCGGCGAGGATCTCGACCTGCCGGACTCGCTTCGCCACAACGACTGCATCCATGCCGACTACCACCTCGTCGCGCCCCGCCTGGCGGCCTATCGGCGCGGTGCCGGGAACCTTCCCCGTGACGAGGGCGAATAGCTAACTGGCTGATCACACAGCCCGCCTCCGGACCGGGGTTCCGGTAACTGCAAGTAGCGCGACTTCCAACTCCGGATCTGACGCGATCAGAACCGGCGGGCGGGGTGTGCGTGGAATGAGAGATGAGCCCGCGTTTCACGCCGATCGTTGCTGCCCTTGCCTGTGTGGTTGGATCTGCCGCCGCCGCGCCCGATCAGAAGGCGAAGGTGGCTCCGAAGGTCGATCCGCAGCGCGCGCACGAGTGGATGGTGAAGCGCGTCGCGAACATGATCGAGAACGAGTACGCGAACCGGGTCGCCAACGCGTACGGGCTGTCGCTGCTCGACGTGTTGTGGGAAGACACCGGGCGTTGGGAAGGCAGCAGCGTCGGTCCCAATATCAGCGACGTCACGATCGAGGTCGAAGGCTATCGCAACGGTAACGCCCATCGCACGTACCTGATGCCGGTGCTGCGCCACGACAACTTCACCGACAAGACCGCCGACGTGAAGCTCGACAAGATCCTGATTCCGGTCGGCAACCACGCGAAGAACGGCCAGCTCGGGACGGTGA
>JACCYD010000510.1 GCA_013696695.1 Deltaproteobacteria bacterium
GCGCCATCCTGTTCGGCGGCCTCGATGTCAGTGACGACCCGAGTGACGACACCTATGCATGGGATGGCACGAGCTGGGAGACCCTGTCGCCCGCCACGCGTCCGGAACCCCGAGCCTTTCACGCGATGGCGTTCGACTACGTTCGTGGCGAGCTCGTGATGTTCGGCGGCGACGGGATCGATAACCAAACTTCGGACACGTGGGTCTTCAAGAAGGACGAGAGCGGCATGGACACCTGGGAGCCGCGCGCCGGCGGACCGATCGGTCGCTCGAATCTTGGGATGGCATGGAATCAGCCGCGCGGCGCGATCGTGATGTTCGGCGGCCTCGCCAAGTCGTCGCGCCCGCAGGACACGTGGGAGTGGAACGGGACCAGCTGGACGCAGCTCGAGCTCGACTTCTCGCCACCGGGACGCGCGTCACATGCGTTGTCGTCCAGCCGGGATGGGGTGCTGCTCTTCGGAGGTCGGGCTGGGAGGACGTCGCTGACCGATACCTGGGAGCTGCGCTACGAGACCACCGAGAACACCGATCGATGTGGCGATTTCGACAGCGACCGTGACGGTCTCGTGGGTTGCGAGGATCCCGACTGCATCGCGGATTGCGCGCCGCTGTGTCGACCGGGTCCGGGAACGTTCGATGACAGCGATCACCCCATCGTGACGTGCGCGGTTGGTGGTTCGACGTGTGGAGACAGCACGCCGGACCCGCGCGAGACCTGTCACACGTGCCCGCAGGACTTCGGGCCCTGCGTGGCGGTGTGCGGCGACTTCCTGTGCGACGGCGACGAAGAATCGATGTGCCCGGGCGACTGCCCGCCGACTTGAGCTCTTTCGAGAGGCCCTTCGCGCGCGGCTCGGCTTCTTCGCGCAGCTTGTTCTCCGCCGCGAGCTTGGTGATTTCGAGCTCCTCGCGAGCCGACTCGAGCTTCGTGGCATCTTCGCATCCTGCGTCCCACCTTGCGCGTCCTCGACGGGCGGGCGGATAATCGGCGTCGATGAGGGCCGTCATTATCGCGCTCGCGCTGGTCTCCGGAATGTCGCTGTTCGGTGGTGGCCTCGCGCTCGGAGCCGTCACGGTCGGCGGCGCCTTCTGATGCGCGCGCGCGCGCTCGCGCTCCTCGGAGTGGCGGGGTGCATCTCGTCGGGCGTCGTGGTCTGTCCCGACCAGACGATCTGTCCCGACGACACGCAGTGTCGCGAGATCACCGTGTGGGCGCCGAACGACGCGACCGACACCGAGTTTCGCTGCGTCCCGGAAGCCGACGTCGCGGCGTGTCTCGGCCTCGAGGAGCAGGCCGGGTGCACGGCGATCGCAGGAGACGGGCGATGCCACGAGGGAGCGTGCTTCGCGGCCGGGTGCGGGAATGGATTGGTCGACGTCGGCGAGGCCTGCGACGACGAAAACCAGGCCGCGGGAGACGGTTGCTCTCCGGCGTGCGACTCGGTCGAGGTCTGTGGCAACGAGATCCTCGATCCGGTCCCCAAAGTCGGCGGGCTGAGCGAACGGTGCGACGACGGCGACGTCGCGCCGCACGACGGATGCTCGTCGGTGTGTGACGTCGAGTTGCCGCGTTGGCGCCAGCTCGTGCTGCGGCCACCCGGGCGTCGGATGGCAGGCGGCATGGTGTTCGATTCGAATCGCGGGCAGCTCGTGATGTTCGGTGGCCTGAATAGCGCGAGCTCCGACGAGTTGGTCGTCGGCTCGGTGTTTCCGTGCGTGACGCGATCGGGCGATTGCGTGAACTGGACGCCGATCGAGGTCGCGATCCGACCGCCGCGCCGGCACGACCACGCGATGGCCTACGACCAGGCTCGCGATCGAGTCATCGTATCGGGCGGGTTCCTCACCATCGCGAACCTGAGCGCGATCCACGCCGATCTCTGGGAGTGGAACGGACGGAGGTGGACCCAGGTACCTCAAGCCGGAGAGCCGCCGGGGCAGCGGTTCGGCGCCGTCATGGCCTACGATCCGATTCACTTCGTCACCGTGCTCTACGGCGGCACCACGATTTCAGGAGACGTGAACATCCAGACCCACACCTATGAATGGAACGGCAAGGAGTGGAAAGTTGGCGGCTCGGGACCGAGTGCGATGACCGGGCACTCGATGGCCTTCGATCCGGTGCGTGGCGTGACGGTCCTCGTCGGGCGAGATGGCGTTGGCAAGATGGTGACGTGGCATTACGACGCCGGCATGCACGCATGGACAGACGTGACGCCGAGCGCCATGCCGCCGGCGCGCTTTGGAGCAAACCTGGTCTGGGATGCGATCGCGCAGCAGCTGATGTTGTTCGCAGGCGAGGTTGGTGGGACGGCGCTCGACGACCTCTGGTTCTGGAACGGATCGGTCTGGACCAGCTCGACGGAGAAATTTCCGCGTCCGCTCACCAAGATCCTCGCCGCGGCGGATCCCGAACGCGGGCGAGTCGTGACGTTTGGCGGGTTCAATGTCAGCGTGACCGATTCATCGTTCGTCTGGGATAGCGTGGAGTGGAGCCCGAGCGTGCCCAGCGTGATGCCGCGTGGGTCATTCGCGAATCACGCCGCCACCTACGACGCCGCTCGCGATCGCGTCGTGGTGGTGCGACCAGACGCCTCGCGAACCGAGACCTGGGAGCTCGCGAACGACATCTGGATCGAGGCCGGGGATAGCGACGGCATCACGGGGCCGGACGTGCGCGAGGCTGCGATGACGTACGACGCGAGGCATCGCGAGTCGGTGTTGTTCGGCGGCCTAGCACGGGACCAGCCGACGCGACTGAATGCGACCTGGACCTGGGACGGAACACGATGGACGCAGAAGATCGTGACAGGCGCGGTGCCGGCGGCGCGCAACCAGGCGCGCATGGTCTACGACGTCGAGAACCAGCGCGTCGTGATGTTCGGTGGAGTCGTCGATATCTCCGGAACCTCGCTCGCCGACACCTGGGTCTGGGATGGCAGCGAATGGGAAGACATTTCCAGCTCCGTCGGGGGTGCCGATGGATCGCCATCCGCTCGAACCGGGCACGCGATGGCCTACGATCCCATCCGCCGCGAGATCGTCATGTTCGGAGGCGGCACGCTCGGCGCCAACGCGATGTTCGCCACCGACGCGATGTGGATCTTCGACACCCGGACCTCGACGTGGAGGCTGGGTCCTCCCGGCGGGCCGTTCACGCGGAGCGATGCCGCGCTCGCCTGGAACAACGCGCGTCGCGCGGTCGTCTTGGTCGGCGGTAGCGCCGAGACCGGAACGCCGCTCGGCGATACCTGGGAGTGGGACGGCACTCGGTGGACCGAGCTCGATCTCGATCAGATTCCGCCGCCGCGCAACGATCACGTGCTGGTGTCAACTTCGCGAGGCGTGCTGCTCGTCGGTGGCTCGAGCAATGATGTCGACGCGTGGGAGCTGCGCTGGGAAAACGCCGAGCGCGGAGATCGATGTCGCGATCGTCGCGATCCCGATGGCGACGGAGCGCTCGGTTGCGAGGATCCGGACTGCCGCGCGACTTGCACTCCGTTGTGCACGTACGATCCACACGAGGTGGTATGTGACGCTACCAGCTCGACCTGCGGCGACGGGGTCTGCGATCCGCTCGAGAACTGCCGGCTGTGTGCGATCGATTGTGCGTGTCCCGCGGTGTGTGGTGACAGCTACTGCGATCCGGGCGAGAGCACGACGATGTGCCCGGGCGACTGCACGCACGTCTGCGGCGACATGGTCTGTGACCCCGGCGAGACCCGCCTCAACTGCGAAGGCGACTGCGTGGTCTGCGACGATACGTTTTGCGATCCGGGCGAGACCCCCGAGCTATGTCCCGCCGACTGCGCGCCGTAGTTCGTTGTCCCACTGCGCGCCGTAGTTCGTTGTCCCGCCGACGGCGCGCCGTCATTACTTGAGCTCTTTCGAGAGCCCCTTGCCGCGTTTTTCAGCTTCCTCGCGCAGCTTCTTCTCCGCGGCGAGCTTGACCTCGAGCTCCTTCCGGTTGAGCTCGAGCTTCTCCGCGATCCGCTTCGCGTCCTGAGTGGCGCGCTCGGCTTCCTTCTGTGCCGCGCGCGCTTCGGTCGCGTTCCTCAAGGCCTCGGCCTTCTCCTTCTCGAGCAGGTCATTCTTCTCCTGGATCGTGAGGTCCTTTTCGTCGGCCAAGCCCTGCGCTCGGCGTCGCGCGGCCTCCGCGGCTCGGCGGTCGTTTTCCGCCTGGGTCATGCCGCGAACAGCCGCGGAGGTCTCGCTCTGGGCGGCGGTCCGCTGGTGCTCGGCAGCGACCGCTCGGTCACGCTGGAATTCGGCGGTCACACGAGCTTCCTCGGTCTTGGCTTGCTCGGCGCTCAGGCGCATGTAGGACACTGACAAGATCACGGCGATGGCGGCGAGCAGCGAGAACGTGACGGCGAGCGCGATCACGCGAAGACGCTTGCCACGGCGCGCGAGCGTGAATGCCGCATCGAGGAACGCGCGATCGCGAGGGGCGAGCTCACGTGGTTGCGCGTCGAACCAGCGGCGCGCTTCGTCGACCGCCTCGCCTCGCCAGAGCAGGCCAGCCGGGCGCGCCTTGGCATCCCACTGCTTCGCGGCGACGGCGAGCTGTGCGCGGAACTGCGCGTCCTCGGCATCGTCGTCGAGCCAGCGCCTGAGCGTGGGCCAGCTCGTGATCAGCGATTCGTGGACGAGCTCGACGGAGCTCCCACCTTCGCGCGTCTGCACGACGAGCAGACGCGCTTCGACGAGCTGGTTGACGACGCGCGCGGTCTCGGCAGGGTCACCAGATTGCTGGAGATCGGAGAGCTCGGCGATCGCGCGCGTGCGCTCGGGGGTGACGAGCTGGCGGAGGA
>JACCYD010000530.1 GCA_013696695.1 Deltaproteobacteria bacterium
CGTCGACATCTCGATGAACGAGATGCTGGTGCGCTCGATCCTGACCTCGGCGACGGTGTTCGCGACGACGCTGATCATGAACATCTTCGGCACCGGCCTCGTGCAAAACTTCGCGTTCGCGATGAACGTCGGCGTCATCGTCGGCGCGTACTCGTCGATCTTCCTGGCGCCGCCGTTCTTCCTCTACATCTCGCGCAAGTGGTACTCGGGTGTCGCGCCGGCAAAACGGCGTGGGTTACCCGCGTCGCCGGAGCCGACCGCGTCGGTGGCGTCGAAGGCTGACGAGCCCGAAGAGTAGGTCCCGTCAGCGGCACACCGCGGCGAGGATCGCCGCGAGCTCGCGAATCGCGTCCTGGTGATCGCGGATGCCGGCCACCAGCTCGTCGTGGCGGTCGGTGATGTCGTCCCACGATGCGCCGTAGCGCTGCCGTTGCGCCGAGAGTCCGTCGTATTCACGATCGTAGTATCGGAAGTCGCGCACGAGCCGGACCATGGTCTGTACGAGGTCGACTTCGTCGCCGGCGGCGACGAGCTTGTCGGTGAGAACCTTCGAGCACGGGAGTCCGAGTGTTTCGATCGTGGAACGCGGGATCGGGCCGACGCCCACGGAACGGTCGCCGATCGCCTTCGCGACTTCGAGCACGGCTGCGACGTGGTGAGCAAATGCCTCGAGAGCGAAGTGCCGTTCGCGAGCCTCGTCCCCCGCCGGGCTTGCCAAGCTCGCGAAGTAAAAATCCTCGGCAGCGCGGCCGTCACGATGGACCTGCGCGAGCAGGTCTTCGAGATCGACGATCCCATCCTCGGGGACACGATCTGCGGGCCAATCGAGCCCGAACGAATGAATGTGCGCCACTGCGATTCGCATCGGGATCGATCATAGCGGGATCACTCCGGGATCTCGCGCGGTCGAGTGTCAGACCCGCCGTCTAGCGTGCACGGGTGTTGTTACGGCTCCGTCCCGCCGAGGATCATCTGGTCCGTCGCCTCGCCGATTCACTTCGTGTTCGCGGCGCCACGGCAAGGTGTCTCGTGGGGCGCGGCGTCACCGATCCATCAGCCGCGCAGAGCTTCATCGATCCGCGGTTGGCGGCGCTGCGTGCGCCCGCCGGGCTCGCGGGCATGCAGCGAGCGGTGGAGCGCATCGCGGATGCGGTGGTTCGTGGTGAGCGCATCGGCGTGTTCGGCGATTACGACGTCGATGGCGTTACCACTGCCGCACTGCTGACGTCGTTTTTGCGCGAGGTCGGCGCCACGGTCGAGTGCGCGGTCGCGCGTCGCGATGCGGGGTATGGATTCACGCCGGCTGCGGCGGCGGATTTCGCGAAGCGCGCGTGCCCGCTCGTTATCACCGGCGATTGCGGCACCAGCGATCTGGATGCGATCTTGGCGGGGGCCGCGCTGGGGATGGAAGTCATCGTCGTCGATCACCACACGGTGCCGTCGGCGGACAAGCTCGGTGCGCATCCGGCGTACGCCCTGGTCAATCCGTTTCGCGCGGACTCCACGTTCCCGTTCCGCGGCATGGCGTCGGTCGGGCTCGCCTTCTATGTCGCGGCCACGGTTCGCACCGAGCTGCGCGATCGCGGCTGGTTCGGGCAGGGCAGTGGGCGTCGCGAGCCGGACGTGCGTGACCTCCTCGATCTCGTCGCGCTGGGGACGATCGCGGATCTCGTGCCGCTGACGTCCGAGAATCGCATTCTCACCTCGCTCGGGCTTCGTCGCATCGAGAGCCGGGCGCGTCCCGGCATCGCCGCGATGCTCTCAGCGTGTGGCGTCACCGAGCGCGGTACGCCGGTCGATGCACACACGGTCGCGTGGAAGCTCGCGCCTCGCCTCAATGCGCCGGGGCGGCTCGGCGCCGCGGAGCCCTCGCTCTCGCTGTTGCTGGCTGATGAGTCCACGGCCACCGAGCGCGCACAGGTGCTCGAGGCGGCCAACACGGAGCGCCGCCAGATCCAGCAACGCGTCGTCGATGAAGCGCTCGAGTCGATCGCGGCGAAGCTCGAGGCCGCCGGCGGTGATCCGGGTCCCGCGATCGTGATCTCCGGTGAAGGATGGCCCACGGGCATCGTCGGTCTCGTCGCCTCGAAGCTGGTCGATCTGTATCAGCGCCCAGCGTTCGTGGTCGGCATCGATCCCGCCACCGGCCTCGGGCGCGGCTCCGCGCGGACGCCGGGCACCGTCAATCTGTACGACGCACTCCACCTTGCCGCGAAGGCGATGCCCGCCGGCACCTCGCTCGATCGGTTCGGTGGTCACGCCGCCGCCGCGGGCTTCACCGTGCAACGCGAATCGTTCGAGGCGCTGTCGGAAGCGCTCGGCGCCGCGTGCGGCAAGCTCGCCGCCGGCTCCGGTCCGGTGGTGAGTGGCCGCGAGGTCGATGCCGAGGTCCGCCTCGCCGAAGTCGATGAACGGCTCGCCACCGAGCTCGCAGGGCTCGGCCCGTTCGGTCAGCACAATCCCGCGCCGCTCCTCGTCACGCGCAACTCGCGCGTCACCGCGGTGCGCCGGGTCGGCAACGACAAGCACCTCAAGCTCACGCTCGAGGATTCGTCGTCAGCGATCCGCAGCGCGATCGGCTTCAATCTCGGCGATCGCCAGGTCGAGGTCGGTGCGCATCTCGATCTCGCGTTCGTGCCCACGGTGTCGACGTATCAGGGCCGCAGCAATGCGGAGCTGCGCCTCGAAGACCTGGCCATCGTCTAGCGAGTCGAGGCCGAGCCCGGAGATGGCGGCGTCGGCGCGTTCCGCTGCTTCGCTCGCTCGATCGCTGCCTTCATTTCCGCTTCGGTCATGTTGCCGTTGATCACTTCGTAGTGCGGCTGCTGTGCGCCCGAGCCGTCGACCGTGCCGGGCTTCGGCATGTTCGCCTTGTCGCCGCTGCCCGATCCGTCGTCGAAGCTGGTCACGAACTTCGAGACCGAGTCCGCGCACGGCCGGCCGATCACGACCAGCATGACCAGCATCACCGTGGTCAGACCGATCTTGAAGAGGTGGCCCTTCGAGATCTTGAAGCCGCGGCCGCGCGGCAACTTCGGCGCGATGTCATCGGTGTCGGCGATCTCCGCTCGGCGCGAGCGTGCCCGCGCGATCCGATCCTCGGCAGCACCCGGCTCGGGTGTCGGACCGATGTCGACCGGAGGCTCGGTTACGCTCACAGGAGGGAGATACCGCAGCAACCGGATGGTTGCTATGTCGGCGTGATCTCGGCAGCTGTTCTCGCCTGGCAACTCGACTAGCCAGTCACCCGTCGGCTATCCGCGCGAACCTACGACGCACCGCGTGACCCGTTTCAGGAACGAGTGTTGCTCGACGACGGTCCATGCGTTTCCCGTCGTTCCTCGCACTCACGATCCTCGGCGCCGGCTGCATGGACAGTGGCAAACCCGAAGAGGACGAGCTCGAGTTGCTCGACGACGCCAAGGACGACTCGCACAGGAATCCCACCGATCACGGCGAGCTCCTGTTCGGGAACGGCGCGGCGACCGCGCTCACCGATGACGAGCGCCACCACGCGTGGACGTTCGAGCTGTCGGGCGATGCGAAGGTCGACATGACCACGAGCTACGCGCTGCTCGGCCAGCGCCGCACCGACACGGTCCTCTATCTCTATCGCGAGGGCGCCACTGGTTGGGGTTCGTACATCGCGCGCAACGACGACTACGGCAACACGCTCTACTCGAAGCTCGTGCGCGAGCTCGGCGCCGGCCGCTACCGCGTGCTCGTCAAAGGTCACCAGGCGGAGACCCGCGGCAAGTTCAAGATCACCGTCAACTGCGCCGGCGATGGCTGCGTTTCGCCCGCGACCGCCAGCTGCGTGTTCGGCAGCACCTACGGCGACATCGAGACCAACTCCGCGCTCGAGACGATCAACAGCGCGAAGATCACGGCGGCCACGCTCACCAACTTGAACCCCGACGACCAGCACAAGCTGATGCTCGCGGTTCAACAGTCGTCGCATACCGACGTCACCACGCCACTCGAAGCGATCGGGCGCGTCGATCAAGGCGAGGTCAACGTCTCCTGGCTCGCCGAGCCCGCCGCGCAGCGCGCGTTCATCGCGTTCGAATACGGCGCCGGCGACAATTCGTACGGCGCGATCTTCGATCGCTTCAACGCGCAGATGGTCACCAACATCCACGATGGCGATCTCGAGAACTGTCTCGTCAAGGCCGAGACCTGCCTGCTGTCCGACGACTGGCTCGCCCTCCGCAGTGACCCCGCGTTCACGATCGAGAGCAACCGCGTCGTCACCGATGCCTCGCAGGTCACCGGCGGCGTCGCGATCGATCAAGCAATGACGGCGTTCGGTCAGTCGTACGACGACGTCGCGTCGGTCGCCGATGGCCTGTCGCGCGTCGATGGCAACCGCCTCAACATCGTAGGCTTGCGCCACAAGACGACGGGCGTGCGGCTCGAGGTGTTCGAGTACGGCGCGGGTGACACCTCGGTCGGGCGCATCTACTTCCGCAACACGACGAACCCGGCGGGTGTGATCAACGACCTGGCGATCGAATCCTGCCAGCTGTTCGAGTAGCTCGCCCCAAGGGGACGGCTATTTCCAGAGCACCGCGTGCTCGAGACACGGCATCTGCATGCGGCGTCTCTCCACGACGTTGCCGTCAAGCGACGCGACCACGATGCCATCGCCATCGGAACGCTCGCCGATCACCGTGCCCCACGGATCGACGATCAACGAGTGACCGTAACTCTCGCGCTTCTCGTTGTGCTTGCCCCACTGCGCAGCCGCAACGACGTACGCCTGATCTTCGATCGCGCGCGCGCGCAGCAGCAGATGCCAGTGCGCGGCACCGGTGAGCGCGGTGAACGCGGCGGGCACGAGCAGCACCTCGGCGCCGAGATCCTTGACCAGCCTGCGGTAGAGCTCCGGGAAGCGCAGGTCGTAACAGATCGAGAGCCCGACCTTCGCACCATTGATCTCGACGACCACAGGCGTGTCACCGGCGCACGTCGCATCCGACTCGCGCATCGACACGCCATGCGGGATGTCGATGTCGAACAAGTGGATCTTGCGATAGCGCGTGACCAGTTCCCCGCGCGGATCGATCACGACCGCGGTGTTGTAGGTGCGGTTCGCATCGCCCGCCACGACCTCGGGCATGCCGCCCCCGACGACCCAGGCGGAGCCGCGGATCGCGAGCTCCCGCAGCGTCTCGAGCATCGGCCCACCGCGATCGAAGTCCTCGGCGATCCCGAGCTTGTCTCGCTCGCTGCGCCCGAGGAACGGGAAACACTCGGGCAACACGAGGAGGTCGGCGCCCTCGGAGGTCGCGCGCTCGCCAAGCTCTCGACATGTCGCGAGATTTGCTGCGAGATCGTCGGTCGATCGCAGCTGGAGAGCCGCGGCTCGGAGCTGCCAGGAGGCCATATCGCTACCTACCACGGGAGCCGTCACAACACGCTTGCCCTGTGGATCTGGCGGTGGTACCCACACCCCGCAGCTTCAATCGCTATGCGGTGGGGTGGCCATTCGGCCACCCTTTTTTTCGCCTTCAACCATGTCTCGCAA
>JACCYD010000549.1 GCA_013696695.1 Deltaproteobacteria bacterium
CCACCACCACCACCACCACCGGCGCGTTGTTGCTGACCACCGCGTTGCTGCTGATCACCACGCTGCCCGTCACCACGCTGCTGCTGATCACCACGCTGTCCGCCACCACGAGGGCCACGCTCCTCGCGCGGTCGCGACTGCCCACCGCGCTTCGCCGACAACGCGATGCGCTTGCGCGCGAGGTCGACCTCGAGCACGCGCACGGTCAGCTTCTGGCCGACCTTGACCACCTCGCTCGGATCCTTGACGAACTGATCCGACAGCTGGCTGACGTGAACGAGGCCGTCGTTGTGCACGCCGATATCGACGAACGCGCCGAACGCCGTCACGTTGGTGACGATGCCCTCGAGCACCATGCCTTGCTTGAGATCCTCGACGGAGTTGACGTCGTCGCGGAACTTCGGCGGCTCGAACTCGGCGCGCGGATCGCGGCCGGGCTTGGCGAGCTCGGTAGCGATGTCGCGCAGCGTGGGCTCGCCGACCTCGTCGGAGACGTACTTGGAGATCTCGATCTTGTCGACCAGCTCCTGGTTGCCGATCAGCTGCCACATCGCGACACCGAGGTCGCGCGCGATCTGCTCGACCAGCGGATAGCGCTCGGGGTGCACGCCCGAGGTATCGAGCGGGTGCACCGCGTTGGCGATGCGGAGGAAGCCCGCGCATTGCTCGAATGCCTTCGGCCCGAGGCCGGAGACCTCCATCAGCTGGGAGCGGGTGGTGAACCGGCCATTGGTATCGCGATGGATCACCAGCTTCTTCGCGAGCGACTTGCCGATGCCGGCGACGTACGACAGCAGCATCGCGCTCGCCGTATTGAGCTCGACGCCGACGTGGTTGACGCAATCCTCGATGACGTCGCCGAGCTTCTTCGACAGCAGCGCCTGCTGCACGTCGTGCTGGTATTGCCCGACACCGATCGACTTCGGCTCGATCTTGACGAGCTCGCCGAGTGGATCCTGGAGGCGACGTGCGATCGAGATCGCACCGCGGATCGTCAGATCGAGCTCCGGGAACTCCTCGCGTGCGAGATCCGAGGCCGAGTACACGCTCGCACCGGCTTCGTTGACCTGCACGACGAACGGCGCATCCGGCCCCTGCCGCAATCCGGCATCGCCGAGCGTACGCTTGACGAACTGCTCCGCCTCGCGGCCGCCGGTGCCATTGCCGATCGCGATCGCGCGCGGCGTGAATTTCTGCACGAACGCGAGCAGATCTTCCTTCGCCTTCGCGAGCTGCGCATCGCCCTGCGTGACGTAGACGGTGATCGTCCCGAGGAACTTGCCGGTGGCGTCGATCGCAGCGCACTTGCAGCCGGTGCGTAGCCCCGGATCGATGCCGATCACGCTCGCCGTGCCGAGGGGCGCAGCCAGCAGCAGATTGCGGAGGTTGCCGGCGAAGATGTCCACGGCCGCGTTATCGGACCGCAGCTTGAGCTCGGCACGCACGTCGTTTTCGACGCTCGGGGCGAGCAAGCGCTTGAGCCCATCCGCCACCGCGAGCCGCAGCTGCCCCGACCACGGCGAGCTGTCATCCACGTTCGCGAGGCGCTCGATCCCGGCGGCCACGTTCGCCGAATCCACCGCGACATGCGCGCGCAACACGCCCTCGGCCTCGCCGCGGCGAATCGCCAGGAACCGGTGCGACGGGATGGTCTTCACCGCCTCGGAGAACTTGTAGTACTGCTCGAATTTCGTCGGCTCGGCATCCTTGTTGGGCACCACCTCCGACACCAGCTCGCCGGTCTCGGCAAACTCGCGCCGCACGTACGCGCGCACCTCGGCGGTATCCGCGATCTGCTCGGCGACGATGTCGCGCGCGCCAGCGAGCGCATCCTCTGCCGTCGCCACGCCCTCTGCGATGAACGCTGCGGCCTCGGCCGCCGGATCGCCCTCGCTGCCCTGCCCTGCGATCTTCGCCGCCAGCGGCTGGAGCCCACGCTCTCGCGCCACCGATGCACGCGTCTTCCGGCGCGGTCGATATGGCGCATACAGATCCTCGAGCTCTGCCTTGCTCTGTGCCGCGCGCAGCTTGGCCTCGAGCTCCGGCGCGAGCTTTCCTTGCTCGGTCACCGACGCCAGGATCGCCGCGCGCCGCGTCTCGAGCTCCACCACATAGGTGCGGTGCTCCTCGATGTTGCGGATCTGGACCTCGTCGAGGCCACCTGTCCGCTCCTTGCGGTAGCGAGCGATGAACGGCACCGTGCTGCCGTCGTCGAGCAGCGCGACGACGGCCGCAACCGCGCCCGGCGGCAACCCCAGGTGCGTCGAGATCGCGGGGATAAGATCGAACTCCACGGGAGTGGCGGCAGTCTCGTCGGACATGGGCGACCGACCCTACCCACGCCTCCGCCTGACGGCAAGCGCGACGCTGCACCGACGACACGCCGTCGAAACTCGCGGTAGCGTCCCCGCCATGCCCACCGATCGCGAACACCTCATTCGCTGCTTGCCCAAGGTCGAGCTGCACCTCCACATCGAGGGCACTCTCGAGCCCGAGATGATGTTCAGCCTCGCGGGCAAGCACGGCGCGAAGCTCCCGTACGCGTCGGTGGAGGCCGTTCGCAAGGCCTACGCTTTCCATGACCTGCAATCGTTCCTCGACCTCTATTACGCCGGCTGCGACGTCCTCCGCGATCGCCGCGATTTCTACGCCCTCGCGATGGCCTACTTCACGCGCGCCCACGCCGACCGCGTCGTCCACGCCGAGCTGTTCTTCGACCCCCAGACGCACACCGCGCGCGGCATCCCGATGGAGGTCGTGTTCGCCGGCCTGCGCGATGCGATGGATGATGCGCATCGCCGCTACGGCATCACCTCCGACCTCATCCTCTGCTTCCTCCGCCACCTCTCCGAGGAGGATGCCCTCGCCACGCTCGACGCCGCGCTTCCCTTCCGCTCCGAGCTCACCGGCGTCGGCCTCGATTCTGGCGAGAAGGGCAACCCGCCGTCGAAGTTCCAGCGCGTGTTCGCCAAGGCGCGCTCGCTCGGCCTCCGCGCGGTCGCGCATGCCGGCGAGGAAGGCCCCGCCGGCTACATCACCGAGGCCCTCGATCTCCTCCACGTCGAGCGCATCGATCACGGCGTGCGGTGCGACGAAGATCCCGCGCTCGTCGAGCGCCTCGTGCGCGAGAGGATCCCTCTCACCGTGTGCCCGCTCTCGAACCTCAAGCTCTGCGTGGTCAAGGATCTGAAGCAGCACAACTTCGCCAAGCTCCTCCGCAAGGGCGTCGCGGTCACGATCAACTCCGATGACCCCGCGTACTTCGGCGGCTATATCGGCGAGAACTACCGCGCCGCGGCCACCGCTCTCGAGCTCACGCACGCGGAGCTCGTCACGGTCGCCGAGAACGCCGCGCGCGCGTCCTTCATGCCTGCAACGGCAAAGACGTCGCTGCTGTCGACGATCCGCACCGAGGCCGCGCGTGCGTGAGGCATCGTCGAGCTAGCCGATCACGCCGTCGGTGATCGCGATCGCACGCACGGCATCGATCGGGTCGGACTCGGCGACCGTCTTGTCCTCGCGATAGCGGATGACGCGCGCGTGGCGAAGCGCGAGCCCGCCGGGATAGTGCGACGAGCGCTGCACGTCGTTGAACGCGATCTCGACGACGATATCGGGCCGCACGTAGATGATGTGGCCATCGCGATCGACCTCGCGTGCGAGAAAGTTGGTGGTCTGCCAGGCGAGCATCTCGTCGGTCATGCCCTTGAAGGTCTTGCCGAGCATGATGAAGTCGGCGCCGTTACGCGCACCGATATGGATATTGGAGAGCTTGCCCTTGCGGCGGCCGGAGCCCCACTCGGCAGCGAGCACCACGAGATCGAGGTGGCGGACCTTCTTGATCTTGAGCCACGCGGCGCCACGCGAGCCGGCGTCGTAGGGAGCGTCGAGCGACTTGGCCATCACGCCCTCGTGACCGGCGGCGATCGCGCGATCGTAGAACGCGGTGGCTTCGGCGGCATCGGAGGTGATCAGGTGCGGCACGGCGATCACCGGTGC
>JACCYD010000616.1 GCA_013696695.1 Deltaproteobacteria bacterium
CGTCGAAGGCGTACTTCCACAACTTCGCCGCGAAGGTGTCGCGCGACGATTTCTACGCGACCACCAAGTTTCTGATCGTCGCCGTGATCCTGCTGCCGATGCTGCCCGACAAGGACGTCGGTCCTCTCGGCGCGATCAACCTGCGCAACCTCGGGCTGATGGTCGTCACGATCTCGGGCCTGTCGTTCCTCGGCTACGTCGCGATGAAGCTGTGGGGCGCCAAGCGCGGCCTGCTCCTCGGGGCGGCACTCGGTGGGCTGGTGTCGTCGACGGCGGTCACGCTGTCGTTCGCGAATCGCACCAAGGCGGAGCCCAAGCTCGCGCCGGTAGCCGCGGGTGCGATCGCCACCGCCTGGACGATCATGCTCGGTCGCGTCGCCGTGCTGGTGGCGTTGATCGAGCCCACGCTCCTGCGCACCCTCGCGATCCCGCTCGGCGCGATGATCGCGGCCTCGCTGCTCGGCCTGCTGCTGACGTTCCGCCGCCAGGAGTCGGCCGAAGGCAAGCTCGAGCTGTCGAATCCATTCGACCTCGGCAGCGCGATCAAGGTGACGCTGATGTTCGCGCTGGTCCTGCTCGTCACCAAGGCCGCCACCCATTACCTGGGTGACAACGGCCTCTACATCGCCTCCGCGCTGGGCGGCACCACCGATGTCGATGCGGTGACGCTGTCGACCGCGAAGCTCGCCAACACGGAGTCGATCACGCATCTCGTCGCGACGTTCGCGATCTGTATCGGCATCGCGGTCAACACGCTGGTCAAGACCAGCCTCGCCGCCGGCATCGGAGGTCCGCCGCTGGGCCGCCGGATCGTCGTGGTCGGCGGATTGGTCATCATCGCGGGCGCTGTGGCACTGGCGGTGACGGCCGGAATTGGCTGATCATCGGGCATGGCCGAGCTCGAACAGGGCGACCCGATGCCCGACGTCACGCTGACCGGACCCGACGGACCCGTGAAGCTTCGCGACAAGATCGGCAAGCCGCTGGTCGTCTACTTCTATCCGGCGGACAACACCTACGGCTGCACGAAAGAAGCGTGCGCGTTTCGCGATCAGTACGAAGACTTCACCGCCGCGGGCGCCGAGGTGATCGGCGTGTCGGCCGACGATGCCGCCTCGCACGACGGCTTCAAGGCGAAGCATCGCCTCCCGTTCACGCTGCTCACCGATCCGGGTGGCGCGGTTGCCAAGGCGTGGGGGGTTCGCGGCCTGTTCGGCGTCGGCGGCCGGGTGACCTGGGTGTTCGACAAGGCGGGAGTGGTCCGGATGAAGTTCGACTCGATGATCCGCTTCGGCAAACACGTGGACGAAGCCCTCGAGGTCATCCGCAAGTTGGTCTGATCGACGAGACAATGTGGGAGAATTCCCGCGGGGACAGTTGTGCCCATCGTGGGGTGCAAGCCCCGCAGTTCGACCACCATGCCCTGTGGGTTCAGCCCCTTAGGAAGGCGTAAGGGTTGCAATATTCCCCGGTGGGGATGTTCGAAGACGAAGCCGACACGATCTCGGTCCAACCGGGGTTCGATTCCAAGCCGATGTTGCTCGACGCGATCGACGCGTTCGAGATCACCAAGCCGATCGAACTCGAGACGGTGGACACGTTTCGCGACACCGACCCACTCGAGGCCGTCGTGCCGATCGAGGACACCGACATCTTGGTGATCAGCCGCCGCCTCACGAGCATGAGCGACGACCCCACCAACGTGCGTTCGCTCCGTGCCTCGACGAACGCCGACTGGCCGCCTGCTCCGAAGCAGCCCGCGACTCGCAAGCTGCGCACCGCCGGGACATACAACGCGATCTCGTCGACCAAGCTTCCGAAGAGCAGCTAGGCCTTGAGCGCGGCGACGACTTTTTCGACCGCGTCTTTGGCATCGCCGAACAGCATCCGCGTCACCGGCTTGTAGAACAGCGGGTTGTCGATGCCGGCGTAGCCCGCGGCGCGGCCGCGCTTGTTCACGATCACGAGCTTGCTCTTCCACACCTGGAGCACCGGCATGCCGGCGATCGGCGAGTGCGGATCGTCCTCGGCCGCGGGGTTCACGATGTCGTTCGCGCCGATCACCATGACGACGTCGGTGGTGGGGAGGTCCTGGTTGATCTCGTCCATCTCGAGGACGATGTCGTACGGCACGTTCGCTTCGGCGAGCAGCACGTTCATGTGCCCGGGCAAGCGGCCGGCGACGGGATGGATCGCGAACCGCACCGTGGTGCCCGCCTTGCGAAGCACCTCGGTGAGCTCGCGCACTGCGTGCTGCGCGCGACCGACGGCCATGCCATAGCCGGGGACGATGATGACGCTCTTGGCTTCCTTGAGCTTCTCGGCGAGCGACGCTGCATCGATCTCGAGCACCTCGCCAGCGGGCAGCTTCGGACCGCCCGCTGACTTCGGAGGCGCGGCGCCGAAGCCACCGAAGATCACGTTCCAGATCGAGCGATTCATCGCCCGACACATGATGTACGACAGGATCGCGCCGCTCGAGCCGACCAGCGCGCCGGTGATGATCAGCAGATCGTTGCCGAGCATGAAGCCGGCGGCCGACGCCGTCCAACCCGAGTAGCTGTTGAGCATCGACACCACGACCGGCATGTCGGCGCCGCCGATTGCCGCGACCAGGTGAACGCCGAGCACGCACGCGATCGCCGTGCCGACCTGAAGTGCGACCTGGTTGCCGGTCTTCGCATAGAAGTACGCGCAGGCCAGCGACGACAGCAGCATCGCGAGGTTCAGGAAGTGCCGCGCGGGCAACAGCAGTGGCTTGCCGCTGACCGAGCCGCGGAGCTTGAGGAACGCGAGCACCGAGCCGGTCGTCGTGATCGCGCCGATCCAGACGTCGATGTAGATCTCGACGCGGTGGGCGAGGCTCGGCAGCGACTTCAGATCGAGCGAGTAGCCGACGAGGACGGCGGCCAACC
>JACCYD010000629.1 GCA_013696695.1 Deltaproteobacteria bacterium
GTGTTCGGATCGCCGCCGGACCACACGCGCCGGAGCTTGCCGGGCGCCTCGGAAAGCTCGACGATCGGATCCGGGCCGTTCGAGTACGCGATCGCGAATCGCTCGCCCTCGCCGGCGATGACGACACCGCACGCGTCGGGGTGCGGTTCGCCGGCGACGCCTTTGACGTCCACCACGCACGCTGCTCCGTTCGCCTGCGAAGCCGCAAGTGGCTGCTTGCCGATCGTCTTCGCCTTGTCGTTCAACCAGTGCAGCGTCGCCGCCCCAGCGCGATCGCGCGTCGCGATCAGGCAGAAGCGCCCGCTGCAACTGAAGCCGAGAATCGCGTCGGTGGTGGCGATCGCGACCTTGCGGGGAGTGCTGCAGCGCTTGCCGCAACGAATCAGCTCGGTGCGCGAGCCGTTGCGCCACAGCATCGCGAGCTGGCTGTCCGGACCGTCCGCGCGCGAGATGCCGCAATACGGCGGCGCGGCTTCGTCGACATCGTCGTGGTCTTGATCGGACGGGACGCGCGCGGTCGTGGCGGTACCCGCCGTCGGGCCGTGGACGAACCACAGATCGCCATCGCTCTCGATCCACGCGATGCCGAAGCCGAGCTGACTCGACGCGGTTTGCGAGCACAGTTTCTCGACGCGCCGGCCGAAGAGCTCGCGCTCGTCGGTGTGATCGATCGGCGCGATCGCGATCCGCTTGCCCGCTTTCCACACCAGCGCCGCTCCGATCCGCGTGCCGATCACGCGCGTGTCCTCCGAGAGCTTCGGTGTTTGGCGGTCGCCGGTGGGCGCGCCCTTCAGATCGGTCTCGAACACGCGGGCGGAGTGCCGCTCGATGATCGCGAACCCGTTACTCGTCACCGCGGCCTGGAGATCGAGCGATACGCGCTCCGGCTCGCTCGGCCACACCCACCACGCACCTCCGAGAATCGCGATCGCCCAGAGCCTCGGTCGCATCGCGCGATCCTATATCCTGTGGGGCATGTCCGATCTCGCCCAGCGGTTCGCCGATGCACAGGCCAAGATCAAACCCGTCACCGGGCTCGGCAACGACACGATGCTCGAGCTCTACGCGCTCTACAAGCAGTCCACCACCGGCGATGCCACCGGCTCGCGGCCCGGCATGCTCGACCTCAAGGGCCGCGCGAAGTTCGATGCGTGGGCCAAGCACAAGGGCGCGTCGAAGGATGCCGCGATGGAGGCGTACATCGCGTTGGTCGCCAAGCACGCGAAGTAATTGTTAGCCTCGTTCTGGCTAGTCGTCCTGGACGAGCGATTCGACGTAGGCGAGGAGCGCGACCTCGTCGAGGGTGCCGTCCGCGTGTTGCGGCAGCGAGTGCACCTGCATCCAGCCCACATCGGGTACGCCGGCGCCGGCGGCGCGCGCTCGATCCAGTGCGATCTCGCCGGGGCGGCCGGGGCGCGCGCCGAGCACGACATACGTCTGCGGGCTGCCGTGATCCTCGATCGCGCAAGCGACGACATCGGCGATCGCGTCGTCCGCCGCCATGATGCGCTCGGCGACGCCCGGTGCGAGCTCGATGATCCGCGGTGCGTCGCGCAGGTTGATCACGGCGTCCGTCGGTAGCGGGCCGTAGAGATGCGGAAACTCCTCGCCGTCGGCGGGCTCGAACTTGATCTCCGCGTCGATGCGTTGCGGATCGATCCGCAGGATCACCAGATCGGCGACGCCGCGGAACCGCCGGTGCAGCGTGTGCCGCCACTGCTCCTCGGTCGACAGATGGATGAAGCCTTCGCTGTCGAGCGAGGGCGCGCGGTATTCACGCGCGGCCTGCGACAGGTTCCACGCGATCCGCGTCGTGATGTGAAACAACGGCTTCACGTTTTCGCCAGCATCTCACGCCAAGCTCACAACGCGAGCGTCATCGCGATGTCGTCGATGGTCTCGCCGTCCACGCGGAAGCGATCTCGCGTCACCCCGACCTCGATGAACCCGAGCTTCCGATACAGCGCCGCCGCGCGCACGTTCACGGAGAACACGCCGAGATCGATCCACGCCAGCTGCTGATCCTTCGCCCACTCGATCGCCGCCGCGCACAGCGCGCGCCCGTTCCCGCGATCGCGGTGCCCGGCCTCGAGGGCGATGCCGAGCGTCGCGCGATGGAGCTCGCTCGCGAGCACACCGCCTCGCAGATCGCAGTGCCCGACGACTTCACCGTCGACGATCAGCCCCCACGTTCGATTCCAGCTCGGTTGGTTCACCGGCGTGGCCCACGCGATGCGATAGCGCTCGGTCCGCACCTCGGGGTCGAACGGCACGTCGCTGCCATACGGCCGGCTTCGCGGCTCGTCGGGGGTGGCCCACAAGCGCGCGACATGCGCGATCACCAGCTCGACCTGCGCTGGAACGAGCAACTCGATGGTTGCCTCGCTCACGCGGGAAGCCCCTGGATCGACATGCCACCGTCGACGCTGACGCACTGGCCGGTGACGTAGCTCGCCGCCGGCATCGCGAGAAACGCGACCACCGTCGCGACCTCGCGGGGCTCCGCGATCCGCGCCATCGGCGTGCGCGCGACGATCGCCGCCAGCTTCGCCGGATCCGCGAGCACCGACTCGACGAGCGGGGTGCGCGTGTACCACGGCGCGACGGTGTTGACGCGGATGCCATCGCGCGCCCATTCGAGCGCCAGCGTGCGCGCGGCCTGCGCGAGCCCGGCCTTCGCGGATGCGTACGCGACGCCGGTCGGCAAGGCGAACTGGCCCGCCACCGAGCCGACATGGATCACCGAGGCATCTCCGGCTTGCTTCAAGCGCGGATGCAGATCGCGCGACAGCAGCAGCGGCGAGGTCAGGTTGAGCGCGATCAGCTGCTCGATCGTCGCGTCGTCGTACGACACCAGCGGCCCGCGAATATTGGTGCCCGCGTTGTGCACGAGCACGTGCAGCGGCCCGGTGA
>JACCYD010000658.1 GCA_013696695.1 Deltaproteobacteria bacterium
GGGCTCGTGAGCTCCGGTGATCCATTGCGAGGTTTGTTCGGTGACGCTCGACGATTCGCCCGGCGAGGCGTGACGCAATTGCGGCGCAGATTGGCCGGCGCGGATCGGCAGCTCGTCTCCGCTCACGACACCAAGTATCTGACGATCCTGCAAGAGAAGTTCATGCACGATCGGCGGTCGCTGATCCCGCTGATCGAGCGCCTGAAGCGGCGGGGCGAGATGGTGGAGGTCGGCTCGCTGGCCGGATTCTCGACCAAGCTGTTCGCGAGCTACTTCGAGCGCGTCACCTCCATCGACCCGTACGCAGCCGGTTACGACGATGGCCACGACAAGAACTCCGACAACGTGCGGCTGGCGCTGGCGCGCGATCTGTTCACGGTCCGGTTCATCGACGAGCCCCGCGTCGTTCAGCACCGCGAGCCGAGCGCTGCCGGTTGCCGTCGCTTCGAAGATCGCTCGCTCGACTTCGTGTACCTCGACGGTAGCCACACGTACGAGGCCGTCCGGGATGACATCCGGTACTGGCAGTCGAAGGTTCGGTCGGGTGGTGCGATCGCCGGTGACGACTACACCTGGGAAGGTGTCGAGCGCGCGGTTCGTGAGGCGTATCCCGAGCACGAGCTCGTGGAAGGACGCTGGTTGGTCCTCGTTCCATGACGGAGCTCTGGCTCGTCACCTCGGTCGTCCGTCAGGCAGGGCGGGATGACGCGAGCGGTCTGGTGCGCGTGTTCGATCGCGATGCCGGCAAGGTCGTGGCGCGAGCGCTGATGCGCGAGAGCGAGTTCCGCGACAAGGAATCGAATCCCCGCGGTGGGGTGCGGGGTGCGCGAGGTGCGTCGGTCTGGAATGACCGCCTGGTGATCGCGAACAGCGAGCGCCTGATCGTCCTCGACTCGTCGTGGAATGTGGTGCGCGAGCTCACGCATCCGCTGTTCGGCGGCATTCACGACATCCTCGCCGACGACGCTGGCATCTGGGTCACCAGCACGGCCGCAGACCTGGTGGTCCGGGTCGACTGGTCGGGACGCTTGATCGACAAGTGGGATTGGCGCGCGGATCGACGACTCCTTCGAGAGCTCGGTCACCTCTGGCTGCCTCGCCCGCTCGGGGAGGTCGATCATCGAGATCCCGAGCTGACTCGAGAGCTGGTCACGAATGCCGCGCACATCAACGGGATCGCGCCGTCCGCCGGAGGCGTGCTCGTGTCGCTCGGTCGCGTCCTTCCCCCGGCAACCTTTGCCAGGCGGCGCGTGCGCGGGATCAAGAATCAGCTGCGACGGCGCATCGGAGCCGCACCCAAATCAGAGCCGCACGCAGCGGAGCCCAAGAAGACGAAGGTGGTCGGCGCGCCGATTCCGAACTGCCGTGCCGCGATCGTTCGGCTCGCACGGGATGGCGCGGTCGATCTGCTGTACCAGCAGCGATCGACGACGGTCCCGAATCACAACGTGTGCGAGCTCGACGACTGGCTCGTGTTCAATGACACGAACCACAACCGAACGACCGCGGTGTCACGGGCCACCCAGCAAGTCGTGGGCAGCGTCGCGATTCCCGGCGATCCGGCGTTCGCGCGAGGACTCGCCCATGTTTCGGAACGGCGATTTCTCGTCGGAAGTCAGGAGCCGGCGGCGCTCTACGAGCTCGACCTCGGGCAGCAGCGCTTGATCCGCACCCATGACATCGGCGGCATGCCCAACGAATGCGTCTACGGGATCGTCCGGCTGCCCGCCGCATTCGGCGTCCCGGCGAACCTCCAGCTGTGATCAGAGCTGGACGACCGACACGTTCGTGATCGTCGAGTTGGTGTGAAACAACGCCGCGTCGCCAAGCAACGGAAACACGGGCGTTCCGGGGCTGACGAAGAACTGCGCGCCGTTCTTCTTGTAGGTGACGACGTTGTTCGTCACCTCGACACGAAACACGTCGCCGATCACGTACGTGCCGAACGCGCCGAGGCTGGTGCTGTTCTGGAACACGAACACTTCACGGGTCGCGCGAAGATGAATCGCGAAGTCGATATCGGAGAAATCTCTCGACACGTCGCCGTTACTCAGGCCGAAAGCCTTTCCGAGGTTCTGTTCGGCGGTGGTGAACTCGACGTAGCCATTGCCACTCGCGATCTGCTCGCGCGTGCTCGCTCCGGACTTGTTCCAACCCGTCGCTGCGATGTCCATCAAGCTGTTGTCGGTGGGCGTTGCTCCGACGACGTTGACCCAGAACGGTAGCGGTGGCGTGTCGATCGGTGTGTCGCTCGGTGTATCGATCGGGCCGTCTGGATCAGGGTCGATGGGGCCATCGTCCGGGGATGCCGGCGCCTCGTATTGGCACGCCGATGCCAGCACCAGGAAGACCGCGACCCTCATACCCACGAATGTACACACACTCCGGTTTCGATTGCTCAACGACCTCGCGCCAGCGTGATCTGCCGGTCGATTTCGCGACCGATCTTGTCGCAATTGCGGATCACGTAATCGACCTCTGCCAGCGGGGTGGGCTCCTCGGCGTTGTCGCGCAGGTGCCGGCCCAACGCCTGGATGATCTTGAGGTGGGGCGACTCCTTGCGCAGCTTGCGGACCCCGTACCGGCCGCGGTCGGGTGCCGCACGCAGAAGCGTCGCCCCAGCCTCGACCACCTGGCGCCCGACGACGCGCCGGAGCTTGGAATCGGCGAGTGACGAGATCGTGGGAAAGTCGGCGAGCAGATCGACCGTGATCCGACCCTGCGTGCCCTGGATCATCAGCGTGCGCCGGTTCTCGCGGCAGTGCGCCGAGAAGTGAAACGACGCGATCGCACGTCCACCGGCCAAGGTCACCAGCACCTCGTCTGCAGGAGCGCCGCTCGGTGCCTGGGGCGAGGCGAGCGCGGTCACGCTGGACAGCTCGAGCGGGCCGGCGAACCAGTGGGTGAGGTAGAGCTCGTGGGGCAGCGTCTCGAACCATCGCCCACCGGGCAGTGCATGTGACCAGTGGTTGTCGCCGACTAGCATCCGATCGTGGTCGGGGTGGGTGAGGAACTCGCGCTGGACGCGCACCACATCGCCGATGCGGCCTTCATCCACCCAGCGCTTCGCGGTCTGCACGCTGTGCAGGTACTTGACGTTGTGGATGACCGCGATCTTGGTGTTCTGCTCGCGCGCTTTCGGAACGATGCGTTCCCAATCGGCGAGCTTGGTGACGACCGGCTTCTCCATCACGAGATGACGGCGCCCGGCGATCGCTTGCTCTGCGATCGCCGCGTGGCTCGCCGGCGGCGTGCAGACATCGACGATGTCGCACTCCGCGATCATCTGATCGAGGCGGTCGTAGACCGTGGCGATGCCGAACTGCGAGGCCCGCTTCTCCGCCTGCTCCCGATTGGTGTCGAGCACACCCTTGACGGTAAATCCGGGCGTCTTGGCCCACGCCTGGAGGTGCGCTTCCGAGATCAGCCCGCAGCCGACAATTCCGACGGTGAATTCACTCATGCTTCGACCCCGGTGAGCGCGGCTTCGTATCGCCGCATCGAGTTTTCGATCGTGAAACGCTGCGCGGCGGATGCGGCGGCGGCGGAGAACCGCGCGCGCAAGCCCGGATCGGCGAGCAGCTCGAGCGCGCGATCGGCGAGCCGGTTGGCGTCGCCTACCGGCACCAGATATCCGTTGGCGCCGTCGTCGATCACCTCGCGCGGGCCGTGATCGCAGTCGGTCGAGACCACCGGGGTGCCGCAGCCCATGCTCTGGATGATGGTGCCGGGCAGGCCCTCCGCGCGCGACGACTGGAGCATCACGCTCGCGCGCGCCATGTAGCGAAACGGATTTGGATCGAACCCGAAGAACTGGATTCGATCGGCGAGCCCGAGGGCGCCGACGCGCTGCTCGAGGGCGGCCCGCAGCGGCCCTTTTCCGAAGATCGCGAGGCGCGACGACGGTGCTCCCTCGAGGATCCGCCGGAACGCGTCGAACATCGTCGGATAATCCTTCTGCTCGACCAGGCGGCCCACGGCGATCAGCGGCGGCGTGCCGGAGGTGAACCACGGATGTTCGACCGCTGCGGCGGCGAGCTCGCGCTGGCCCGGGTGGATCACGGGGTTGTAGACGACGCGGACACGCTCGCGCGGGAGTCGCAGATCCGAGATCAGATCCTCGGCCACGCCATCGGAGACCGCCGTGATCTCGTCCGCCATCCGATAGGCGACGCGCTTGATGCCGCGCTCGACGACGGTCCGGATCGCGCCGACGTCGCGCTTGACAGCGTTGCGCTCGGAGAGGACCAGACGAGCGCGCGACCGCGCCAGGCGGTGCGCTGCCACCGCGATCACGTTCGCACCACCGGCGGTGCAGATCACGACATCGGGAGCGAGGCGGGAGATCGTCCTCGCGAGCGCGGGGGCCGCCAGGGCGAGGCGACTCGCACCGAGGTCGACCACCTCGACGTCGTCGGGGACCTCGCCGAGCAGCTCACCGGTTCGCTTGACGAGCGCGATCACCGGCTCGAACCGCGAGCGATCGAGGTGGCGGAGCAGCGTGATGGTGACGCGATCGGCGCCGCCATCCCCGAGCTGAGGACGGAAGAACAGGACCCGCCGAGTCTGCGAAGGCGCCATCTCGCGACCCGGCTTATAGCTCATCGCCGACGGAGTTGGCATCTCACAGGCCCATCGTGTCGACCATGTTCGCGGCCACCTGGTTCGCATCGTAGAGGGTCTCGATCCGTTGCCGTGCCCGAGCGCCCATCGCGCGCGTTTCGTCGAACGACGCGATCAAGCGCTCGGCGGCGCTCGCGAGCGCTGCCGGATCCTGACGCGGCACGAGCAGCCCCTGCAC
>JACCYD010000671.1 GCA_013696695.1 Deltaproteobacteria bacterium
GCGCACGGTAGAGCGCCTCGAGCGCCTCGACCGCATCGCGGCGCTCGGGTGCGACGGCGAGCACTTGCTCCCAGGTCGTGATCGCGTCGTCGGGACGGTTCAGCGTGACGTACAGCGCGGCTGCCTCGACGAGCGCACCGACGCGATCTTCGACATCGGATCCCGCAGCATCGGCCTGGCGCAGCAGGACCTCGACCAGGCGATCGTCGTCGGACCGCTCGCGATAGATGCTCTCCAGCGCGGCCAGAGCGCGGCGATCATCGGGCTGGGTGTCGAGGACCTTCTGGTAGTAGTCGCGAGCGAGATCGAGATCGCGGCGAACCGCGCGCGACAGATCGGCGACGTCGAGATAGAGGCGGCGCTGGATCTCGGAGTCGAGGACGTTTGGCGCGACGTTACGGTACGCGTCGATCAGATCGCCTTCACGTCCGAGCTCGCCGGCGAGCCGCTCGGTGTCAGCGACGACGCGCGCGAGCTCGGGCTCGGTGGCCGCATGCGAGAGCGCCATCAGCTGAGCTTCGAAGGCACCCGCCTTGTCACCGAGCCGGTGCTCGCGCAGCCGCGTGACTTCGGTGAGCGCGCGCAGCTTGGCGGCCGGATCGTCGGCCCACTCGCTCGCGAGCATCTGGAGGCGAGCGAGCCGCTCGTGCTGGTTGGTCGCGTCGTAGACCGGGCGCAGAATGTCCGCGGCGGTGACGCGCAGATCGAAATCACCGAGCGCGGCTTCGACGGCTGCGAGCGCGTCGGGATGGGTGGGCTCGGACTCGAGGACCTCTTTCCACTTCTCGAGCGCCTCGACCGGGCGCGACAGCGGCCCGGCAAGCAGTCGCGCGATGTCGACGCGCAAGGTCTGCTGGCCGGTGGGGTCGACCTGGGCCTGGCGCTCGAGGATGTCGAGCAGATCGGCGTGCCGGTTGGACTCGCGGTAGAGACGCGCGAGCTCCGACAGCGCGCGCTGATCGCTGGTGTCGCGATCGGATGCCTCGAGGTACGCCGCGATGGCCTCCTCGGGCTCCTCGAGCATGACCTCGTGGATCTCGGCGATCCGCGCGAGCAAGTCGCGCGCGTCGTTGTACGGAATCTCGCTCCCTCGGCCGGACGGCCTCGAAAGGCTTTGGTCATTGTGACCGGCTTGATCCAGCTTGCGGCGCAGGATGTCGATCAGATCGCGCCACATCTCGGCGCTCTGATAGAGGCGCTCGAGTGCGTTGAGGGCACCGGCGTCGGTAGGCTGATCGCCGAGGATGTCGCGCCAGGTCGCGATCGCCGACGTTCGATCGCCGAGTTGCTCTTCCTCGAGCGATGCGACGCGTGCGAGCAGCCCGCGGCGCTGCCCCGGATCTTCGGCCCACTCGGCGAGCTTGCGGGTCACCGCGCGCAGCTCGGGATAGTTGCGAGCGTCGTCGTAGAGGCGAGCGAGCGCGGTGCCGGCCTTGCGCACGGCGACGGGGTTCGTGGGATCGCTCTCGAGCAACCGGCGATACGCGGCGATTGCACGTGGGGCGTCGCCGAGCTGAGTGTCGTAGTAGCCCGCGAGCTCGCCGAGCAATGCACCGCGCGTGACGACGTCGCTGGCGGGCGCGGCGTTCGAGGCAGTTTCGAGGGCGGCGGTGGCTTCGGGCCAGCGCTGCAAGGGCTGCGCGAGCCGCGAGATCTCGACGCGCGCACGCTCGTGAGTGGCGTCGAGCCCGAGGACGGCGACCCACGCGTCGAACGCGTTGTTGGGCTGGTGGAGCTCCGCTTCCTCGATCGTGGCGATGCGCGACAGCAGCTCGACCGCTTCGGTGCCGGTGGCGAGGGCGCGTTGTGCGCGCAGCACGGCGACCAGCTCGCGCCATTGTTTGTCTTGTTCGTAGAGCGGCTCGAGCAGGCGCGCGACGCGCAGCGTGACCTCGGGATTCGAGATCAAGTGCTCGAGCAAGGCGCGCGCCTCGGTGTGCGAGCGCTGGCGGGTGACCACATCCTCGAGTAGATCGACGGCGCGTGCCGGCTCCCCGAGCTGGGCGGCGAACAGCTCGGCGCGGCGATAGCCCAGCATCACGTGATCGCGCGGGGTCTGCGCGACGGCATCGACCTGACGCGCGAGCAGCTCCTCGAGCTCGCGCCACTGGCCGCCCGCGGTGTAGAGCCGATCGAGCGCCTGATACGACGCGACGTAGCTCGGATCGAGCTCCAGCACGCGGCGGTGTGCGGCCATCGCGAAGCCGGGTTGGCCGAGGATGTCCTCCTCGAGCGCGGCGAGCTCGAGCAACACGGCGCGGCGGACCGTGTTGTCGATCGTGACCTCGGCGCGGCGCTCGAGCAGCGCGCGCAGATCGGCCCAGCGTTGTTC
>JACCYD010000706.1 GCA_013696695.1 Deltaproteobacteria bacterium
GTGCGACCCTGCGACCTCCCAGCCACCGGTGTTCTTGAACACACGTGTTGCCTCGAGGGATCCCCCAGTCGAGTAATCACCGCCGTTCGCGAGCAGGATGTCGACGAGCCCGTCACCGTCGACGTCCGCGACCTCGACCTTGTTGGTCCATTGGGCGGTCGTGCCGAGGCAATCGGCCGTCGCGTCTTGCCACCGTTGTGCGGAGGCCAGGTTGACGCTCCCCGTCAGAACTGCCGCAACCACCAGGATTCGCATCGCTTGCTACACGACCATGACGCCCCCTCGTCGAGCCAGCATCGTGCACTGACATGCGCAGCCGGCACTGCGGTAGCGGCGCCTCGAACGGAGAGTTGGAATGAGCGAGGGTTGGGTGATGACAGATGCTGCTTCAGGGCACTTTACCGTCCATGAAACGGCGGACGTTCCTGACGTTAGCTGGTGGGGCGAGCGCGGCGGCCGTGGTCGGCCCGTGGATCCGAACTTCGCGCGCAGCGACGTTTGGTGCCTTCCCTGCTGGAACTGAATCCGTGCAACTCGCGCCGAACCAGCGGGCGAAGCGCGTGCTCGAGGTGTTCCTCTATGGCGGGCTGTCCGCGTGGGAGACGCTGTACTTCGTTCGCGACTACGGCGCGCCCACCGCGCAGCAGTTCCCGAACACGCAGTACTACGCGTTCGCGACCTCGAACGCGTCAATGGTCGCCGCGTGTGGCGGCAGCGAAGCCGAGCGACCGTTCGCGTTGGACGGCAATGGCGCGCAGGTCGAGATCGGACCGTTCGGTAGCGCGTTCGACGCTCGCCCCGATCTGACGAGTCGCATGCGCGTCGTCGTCCAGCGCCACAACCTCGAGCCCCACGAGGCCGCGGTGCCGATGGCGCTCACCGGCCGCCCGGTCGGTCAGCCGAATGCCGCCGGTCTCGGCGCGCATATCCAGCGCGCGCGTCTCGATGGTGGCGCCACGCCGGATCGTGCATCGCCGCACTCGTACGTGTTCTCGACCGCGGACATCACGAGCGACAACGTCGCGGCCGCCGCTGCTGCCGGCTCGCATCCCGGCTCGGCGCGCCCGTTGTTGATCAAGACCAACAACAACACCACGGTCACCACGCTGCTCAACCGCAACACGGTCGGCGGCAATCGCGCGAACCACGACGCGCTGGTCGGCGCGTACATCAAGCAGTACGACGGACGGTTGACGTTCCCGGAGCGCGGCCGCGTGCGTAGCGCACGCGCCGATGATTTGATCGTCGCACACACCACCGCGACCAAGTCCGACGCGATCCGCGCGGTGCTGACCGACGATCTGTTCGTGCCGCGCACGAACGCGACGTGCGGCTCGGCGACGCGCACCAGCTTGCCGCACATCGGGCTGCAAGCTGCTGCGGGGCTACTGACCCATCCCGACGAGCCCGCCTCGTATGTCTGCGTCTCCGACGTCGGCCTCGAGCGCGCCTCGGGCGGCGGCGGCTACGACACGCACACCGGCAACGCGCAGGACCAGGCGATGAACTTCGACAACCTGCTCGACGCGTTGTTCGGGATCATCAACAAGCCGGGCGATCCGCCTGATCCTCGCAAGCTGAACCTCGACGACACGCTGATCATCCTCAACACCGAGTTCGGCCGCACGCCGGGCCGGCAGGACAACACCGGGCGCAACCACCATCCCTACGGCTACGTCACCGCGTTCCTCGGCGGTCCGATCACCACCGCGGAGAAGGGCGTGTCGGGCGCGATCGAGCGCGACGGCACGGCAAGCTCCTTCGCCTCACCTGCAGAAAATCGGATGGCCGCGCTGCTCGCGTGCGGCATCTGGCCGTTCGCGGCAGAAGGCTTCAACGTCGCCGACGCACCGAACGCGATCAACGAGCTCGGCGCCGCCCAGAGTGCGATGGCGAAGTTCCTCGGGAGGTCGGCATGAAGCGCCTACTGCTCCTCGCGCTGCTCGCGCTGTTTGCAGCGTGCGGCGACGATGCCGCCGGCGATGACGCCCCCGGCCCGGACTCGACGTTCGACG
>JACCYD010000718.1 GCA_013696695.1 Deltaproteobacteria bacterium
ACCCAGAACAGCGTCGTACGCAGTCCTTGGTGCGTCATGCCGTACGCGAGGCTCGGCAGGATCATCGACCAGGTTCGAAAGCCGCTGCCGGCCATCACCCGCCACAGGAACAGCGCGAACAGCAACGTGCCGACAAAGCCGTAACTGAAGAAGAGCGTGCCGATCGACGAGTGGATCTCGTGAGCCCCGAGCGACGAGTCGTGACGATACCGATTGTACGCACCCTCGCCCGCGCCGAGCGCCCAGTACTCCGGGTACTCGGCGATCCGATCGTAGCCACGCTCTTCGGCGAACGAAGCGCTCTGGTCGGTCTCGAAGCGCGTGATCGTCTGGTCGAAGGCATCGCGCATCGGTTCGGCGACGACGAACGTGATCGCGAACACCGCGACGATGATCAGCGTGGTGCGCAATCGGACAACCGCGCCGACGAGCGCGATCAGCGCGACGCCGCCGAGCGCGGCCTTCGATGCCGAAAGCAGCGCGAGGTACGACGCGAACATGCTGCCGACCGCGAGCTCGACCGTCGAGACGCGCTTCTTGCGGTGGAGGAGGAACAGGATGTTGACGCTGAGGAGCGCGAAGTAGCCGAGCTGGTTCGGATTGTTGAACATCAGCGTCGCGCGACCCACGCCGCCGCCGAACACCAACGCGAACAACGACTGCGAGATCAGCGCCGCCAGGATCACCTTGCCGGTGAACCACAGCAGGTTTGTTCGATAGCGCCTGTACAACACGAGCACGACGAGGAACACGAACGCGTTGTAGATGTAGAACACGGGACTGAGGCCGAACCCGTTCTTGAGGCCGATCGACCACGCGTTCAGCACCACCGACCACATAAGATTTGCGGCGATCACGTAGCCGGTGAACAACAGCAGCGGCCGCAGCGCTTGCAGCATCGACGGGTCCAGCCGCCCATTCCAGGGCCGGATCACCATCGGGCCGAGCACGATGATGATCCAGTCGCCGGGCTGCGGGAGGCCGCTCGAGAACACGTATATCGGGACGAGCATCAGGTACAGCGCCCAAATGGCGAGTACCGGGTCACGCATCACGACGAGCGTCTGGACGATCCCGGCTCGGATGTCCCGACGCAGCGAGCTCACACACGCCCCCAGCCGCGAACCACGTCGACCAGGGTACGGAGGTCCGGGCGCAGCTCGACCTCGAGCGAGACCCACTGATCGTGAAGGTCGGGCGTGTCCCGCGCGAGGAACTCGACACCGACCGCGACCGCAGCCTTGTAGTCGGACATCCCGTCGCCGATGAACAACAGCTCGTCGCGCGACAGCTTGTAGCGCTGGAGGAGGTCCGCCAGGATCACCGGCTTCTCGCGCGGCGAGCCATGCACTTCGCGAAACGACGAACGCAGGTCTCTGCGATCGACGATCAGGTCGAGCTCTTCCTGTGGCGTGCCCGAGACGACGAACATCGGGCAGTGCGCGACGAGCGCGGTGAGCGCCTCGCGGGCTCCCGTCACGAACGGTGCGGCGAGCACCTTGTCGAGGGCGAGGGCGCTGAAGCGTTCGCCGAGCGCCTTGCTCTGCTCCTCGGACAGCGGCTCGTGGAGGACGTTGTCGTAGATCCACGCGAACTTCTTGAATCGCGAGATCCCCAGATTGTCGAGGTGGTGCGCTTTGACGCGAGCCTGCGCCTCGGCGCCGTACTCGGCGAACAGCTCGACGAACGCCTCGGTCTTGACGTGTGCGTTCTCGAGCACGACGCCGTCGAAGTCGAATGCAATTGCCTTGATCTCAGCCACGTTCGATCTCTCGGTGAAGGTCCTCGACCATGCGGAGCAGACCCTGCCCCATGTCGACGTAGTGCGTGGTCACCAGCTTGCGTCCCGGCTTCGGGGTGTACGCGTAGGGCGTCACCGAGTAGTGCCCGCTACCCGACGGATCGGGGGCGCGATAATCGACCTGGAGGCGGCGGCCGAGGATCTCCTGGAACATCATGAACAGCTCGGACGCGCGCGTCGGCGACGGCCCGGTGAGCATCACGTGTTCGCCCTCGAATTCAGGCGCGAGCGCGTCGACGGAGAGCCGGGCCGCGTCTTCGACGTGGATGTATTCGCGGATGTCCTCGGGCATCCCGGTGTACTCGATGCTCGCGTGCTGCATCGCGGACGCGAGCAGGCGATAGACGCCGTTACTCCGATCCGCGCGAGGACCGTAGAGGCTGCCGTAGCGCAGCACGGTGTAGCGCAGCCCGAACGTGCGCGCGTACTCCTCGATGTAGCTCTCGCAGGCCTGCTTCGAACATCGATAGAAGCCACCTTCGCGGCTGTACACGTAGACCGTCGAGGCGAACAAGAAACGCTGGACGCGCTGCACGCGCATCGCCTCGAGCAGGTTGATCGTACCGACGATGTTCGCGTGCACCGTCTCGAGGGGCTGGCTGCGTGCCGCGTTGAGATCGGCGAAGCCGGCGAGGTGATACACGGCGTCCGCGCCCTCGACGAGCGAGCGCAGCGCCGCGGCGTCGCCGAGATCGCCGGTCACCATCCGCGCCTTGGCCGGCATCGTCGCCGACGGCCGCTTGTCGAACACCGTGACGTCGTGACCTCGTTCGACG
>JACCYD010000732.1 GCA_013696695.1 Deltaproteobacteria bacterium
GTGTTCTCGCGGCTGGTTTCGCCGTTTCTCGTCGCGCCGGCGCTCGGCATCATGATCGCGACGCTGTTCTCGCTGCATCGAGCGTCCGGTCCGGCTCGCTACGTCGGCATCGGCTTCACACTCGCGATCCTCACACCATGGGTCCTCGAGCTCGTCGGTGTGTTGTCGCCGACGATGTGGGTCACCGATCGCGAGCTCGTCATCGACCCGAGTGGCAGTCACGTCAAGGCGGAGATCTTGTTTCCGATGTTCGCCGCCTACGTGATCGCGACGATGACGGTCGCGATCGTGATCGCGCGGTCGCTCGCCAAGGCACACCACGTGACGCAGAGACGCCTCCAGGTACAGGCATGGCAGCTGCGGCAGCTCGTCCCTGAAGTTCCGTAGTCACGCGCACGCGAACGATCGTTATCGACTCGCGGGGCGAAATGTCCCGTGCGCGCATCCGCCCGGGATGCCTGCAATCCTGTTGGGTGTTCGCGCGTTGCTCGTTCCCGTGCAACGATGGCCCTCGTGAAACCGCAGCCCTGGCTCATCGTCGTGATCGTCGGTGCGGTCCTCGGACTTCTGTTCGCGGGGCTATCGACGTACGACTTCGTCCAGCACCTCGATCGACAGGTGCATAGCGTGCACTGCTCGTTCATTCCGGGTCTCGGCAAGGAAGCGGGCGAGTCCGGCTGCCAGGTCGCGATGATGAGCCCGTACTCGTCGGTGTTTCGCACCTCGGTGTGGGGCGGCATTCCGATCTCGCTGCCGGCGATGGCGGTGTTCGCGTTCATCTTGCTGTTCGCGATCGATCTCGCGCTGACGCGCCGGCAACACGATCCGCGCGCCACCGCGTTCTTCGCGCTCGCCACCGCACTGCCCGCTGCCACCTCGATCATCATGCTGGTGATCTCGCTGGCCAAGCTCGGCACCACCTGCAAGCTCTGCGTCGGCATCTACCTCGCGAGTGCCGCGTGCCTGACCGGCGCGATCATGACGTGGCGGCGTGCGCGCACAGGCGGTGCGGTGATCTCGATGCCAGCGAATCGCAAGCGCGCGCCGAAGCGCGAGCTTCCCGACGAGCCCGCGTTCACCGGCGCACCATCGGTGACGGCCCGCGCGTCGGAGCCGCCGGCGCCGAAGCGGTTGGTGTCTTCGCTCGAGGTACCCGCCGCGTCGAATGGCTTCCTCGCAGGCGCGTTCGCCGCCGGCCTCGCGTTCGTCGGCCTGCCGGTGCTGCTCTACCTCGCGCTCGCGCCGGATCACGGCAAGTTCATCGGCACCTGCGATGCGCTTGCGAAGCCCGAGGACACCTACGGAGTCATGGTGCGCGTCACCACCGACAAGCCCGCGCCCGGCGCCGCGAAGGTGATCGAGATCCTCGATCCCTTGTGTCCCGCCTGTCGCGCGTTCGAGCAGCGGCTGAGCGCTTCCGGGTTCTCGTCGGAGCTCGATCGCTCGGCGATCCTGTTCCCGCTCGATAACACCTGCAACTGGATGGTCACCGAGGCCACGCACCCAGGCGCGTGTGTGGTGAGCGAAGCGGTGCTGTGCGCCGCGGCCAAAGATCCCAACAGCGCACCGGCGGTGCTCGAGTGGGCGTTCGCCGAGCAGGAGCGGATTCGTGACGCGACCAAGTCGGATCCCGAAGCCGCGGCACGCATGACCCGAGCGCGCTTCCCGGAGCTTGCCTCGTGCATCGGCTCCGCGGACGCGCGCTCGCGGCTCAACAAGTCGCTGCGCTGGTCGGTCGCGAACAACATCCGCGTGCTGACGCCGCAGCTGTTCATCGCCAACGTCAAGCTGTGCGACGAGGACGTCGACCTCGGCCTCGAGTACACGCTGAAGAACATGCTCGATCGCCATGCCGCGGGAACGCTCGCGCCGCTGACGGCAGAAGCGCCGACGAAGCCGGCGGATGCCAAGACGGACGATCCGGCGGGCGACAAGCCGACGCCCGACAAGCCAAGCGACAAGCCGACGAGCGACAAGCCGTCGACGAAGCCGACCAGTGACAAACCGGCGAGTGACAAGCCGACAAGTGACAAGCCGACAAGTGACAAGCCGGCGAGTGACAAGCCGGCGAGTGACAAGCCGGCCGCCGACAAGCCGAAGCCGGACGACACGCCGATCAAGGTTCCTGATCGCCGCCCGCCCGACGAGGAGCCCGTCGTAACGCCGCCGCCGAAGCCGGCCGACAAACCCGCTGATCCGCCCGCAGGAGGCACGCCGTGAGTCGCGTCTCGACGAACAATCACTCCACGATCACATCAGCCCGATGTCGGTCAGTGGATCAGCCGTGTTCCAGACGAGCGACGGGAGGAATGCCATGTTGATCGGACGCCTGATCGCGGCCGCGATCCTGCTCGCGATTCCTGCCGGGGCCACCGCGAAGTGGATCGGTTCGGCCGAGCACCGTCTCGTCGAATCGCAGACGGCCGCGACGCCGAGCACCGGTCAGGTCGCCGTCGCGTCGGCCTCCGATGTCGAGTACTGCAACCCCGAGCTCAAGAAGATCCTGCGCCGCGTGCTGATGTCGTGCGGCCTGATGGGCGGCGATGCGGCCCGCGGCTGCCAACCGGTGCAGGCGAAGAACGTCGCGACGATGAGCGGCTCCGATTTCAACGCGCTGTTCCGGCCGATGAAGGAGCGCGGCGGCATCGTCCAGTTCGACAAGGACAAGTCGGAGCTCGACAAGGACGACCTCTCTCTGGTCGAGAAGGTGTTCGCCGATCAAAAGGGCGCGAGCTACTTCTTCGTCGTGGCGCGCGCGTCTCCCGAGGGCTCGGTGACTCACAATCGCGATCTGTCGAAGGCGCGCGCCGAAGCGGTGATGTCGCACCTCAAGCAGAAGTTCAACGACCCCGATCTCGAGAAGGAGGTCGGCATGTTGTGGCTCGGCGAGGAGTTCGCTCAGCTCGAGGACGAGTTCTGCCAGTGGCGCCGCAGCTCCACGTCGGAGTGCGGTGGGTCGAAGAACAAAGAGCTCAACCGGAGTGCGTTCGTCGCATGGATCGACTGTCAGCTCTGATCGTGCTCGCCGCGCTCGGCGCGTGCGACGACACCAAGCCCGCTGGTGATCCGCCATCGCGCGTCAACGCCGCGAAGACAACGCAGACGAAAGGCGCGACCGTCGAGTCGTTCTGCGATGTCTACGCGACGCCCGACAAGGCGCCGAAGCTGGTGTGGCCGGTGTTGGCCGCGACAGGAGTCGCGGTTCCCGGCGGGGCCGAAGCCCCACCGGCTCCCGCCGCGGGCTGGCGCTGGATCAACATCTGGGCGACCTGGTGCAAGCCATGCGTCGAGGAGATGCCGCGGCTCGTGAAGTGGCAAGCCAAGCTCGGCGGGCCCGCCAAGCTCGATCTCGCGTTCGTCTCCGTCGACGAATCCGCCGACGCGATCGCCACGTTCAAGAAGTCACATCCCGACACGCCGACCACGCTCCGGCTCGCCGACAGCAAGACGCAGGAGACCTGGTTCACCCAGCTCGGGCTCGCCGGTGCGCCGCCGATCCCGATCCACGTGTTTGTCGATGCCCAGCAGCGCGTGAGGTGCGTGCGCGCGGGCGGCGTGCGCGACCAGGATTACGCGATCATCGAGAAGCTCTTGGCCCCGTAGCGGACTCGCCGTCCCTCGCGCTCAGCCCATGTTCGAGTAGACGTTCTGCACGTCGTCGTCGCTCTCGAGGCGGGCCACCAGCTCCATGACCTCGGTCGCCTTGTCTTCGGGAAGCTCGGTCAGCGTCTGGGCCACGTACTCGAACTCGGTCGACACCGCCGCGAGCTTGCGTGCCTCGAGCGCGCTCGCCATCGTGCCGAAGTCGTTGAACGCGCAGACCACGAGGAGCTGCTTCTCGCCCTTGTCGGTCTCGCCGTCGTCGAGCGAGACCAGGCCGTGATCGATCAGCTCGAGCTCGAGCGCTTCGCGATCGATGCCTTCGGGATCGAGCCGGAACACGCCGTGGCGCTCGAACATGAACCCGACGCTGCCGGTGGTGCCCATGTTCCCGCCGAACGCCTTGAACGCGTGGCGAACGTTGGCGACGGTGCGCGTGACGTTGTCCGTCGCGGTCTCGACCAGCAACGCGATGCCGTGCGGTGCGTAGCCCTCGTAGAGCACGACGTCGTAGCTCGTGGCACCCTGGCCGCTGGCCTTCTTGATCGCGGAGTCGACCTTGTCCTTGGGCATGTTGAGTGCCCGAGCGTTCTGGATCACGCGCCGTAGCGAAGGGTTACCGTCGGGGTTGGAGCCACCGCTCTTCACCGCGATCGCGATGTCCTTGCTGATCTTGGCGAACTGTTTCCCCACGCGATCCATGCGCGCAAAGATCGTGTGCTTGCGTTTCTCGAAGGCGCGTCCCACGGCGGGCAACCTACCGCAAACTACCGATGACCGGCTACGCGCGCACCACCAGCTCGCGCCAACTTCCAGGGGGCAGCCCGTCGAGCGCGTAAGGCCCGATCGCGACTCGGATCAGGCGCAGGGTGGGGAGGCCCACGGCGGCGGTCATCCGGCGGACCTGGCGGTTGCGGCCCTCGCGGATGACGAGCTCGAGCCAGCAATCCGGGACGGTCTTGCGAAACCGCACCGGTGGCTCCCGCGGCCACAGCCAGGCCGGCGGCTCGATCGCTCGCACCTCGGCGGGCAACGTCATGCCGTCGTTGAGCTCGACGCCGGCGCGCAGCCGCGCGAACGCAGCTTCCGAGCTGGTGCCTTCGACCTGCACGCAGTAGGTCTTCGGTGCTTTCCAGCGCGGATCGGTGAGCCGCTGGTTGAGCTTGCCGTCGTCGGTGAGGAGCAGCAGGCCTTCGCTGTCGTGGTCGAGGCGGCCTGCGACGTAGACGCGGGGCGGAAGCCCGAACTGCGCGAGCGTCGGGCGATCCTGCTCGTCCGTGAACTTGCAGTGCACCAGGTGCGGCTTGTTGAGCGCGATCAGCATCAGGGGGCGAGGGCGCGGCTGACCAGATCCGGTGGGACCTTCACCTTCGGAACGCAGCCGCGAGGAAACCACGACCGCGGATCGGCATCGAGGCCGAGGCCGTGCATGTAGTTGTAGACCGCCTTGCGCAGGCCGTCGGCGAACAGATCGTGATCGACGCCGGTCGGATCGTCGAACGCGACGTCGTTGGTGGCGAACCGGATCCTCGGCAGCTTGCGCAGCTTGATGCCGTACGTCGCCGGCGACTTGCCGATCGGGCTGTGCACCGTGGCCGTGAAGCGGTGCCAGAACGCCGATTGCAGGCAGCCTTCGGCGAACAGCTGACGAACGCGCTCGAGGGCGTCGATCGTGTCTTGCGCGGTCTCGGTGGGGAATCCGTACATCAAGTACGCGTGAACCATGATGCCGGCATCGACGAACGCCCGCGTCACCCGCGCGACCTGCTCGACGGTGACGCCCTTGTTCATCAGCTCGAGTAACCGATCGGACGCGACCTCGAGGCCACCGCTGATCGCGACGCATCCCGAGCGGGCGAGCAGCTGCGCGAGCTCGGGCGTGAACGATTTCTCGAACCGCACGTTGCCCCACCACGTGATGATGACGTCGCGCTCGATCAGCTTCTCGGCGAGCGCCTGGAGCGCCGCCGGTGGCGCGGCCTCGTCGACGAAGTGAAACCCGGTCTGGCCGGTCTCGGCGATCAGCGCCTCGATCCGATCGATCAAGAGATCGGCTGGAGCGCGGTCGTAGCGCGCGATGTAATCGAGGGTGACGTCACAGAACGAGCACTGTTTCCAGTAGCAGCCGTGCGCGACGGTCAGCTTGTTCCACCGCCCGTCGGACCACAGCCGGTGCATCGGGTTGAGCATCTCGAACAGCGAGAGATAGCGATCGAGCGGGAGGCCGGCGTACGTCGGCGTGCCCGTCGCGGTGATCGAGAGATCCTTCAGCGTCGGATCGGAGACCAGCGAAACCGTCTTGCCGGTCCGCACGAACGTGCGCAGCAAGGGCTTGCTCGCATCGCGCAGATGCTCGACGAGCGCGAGCATCGGCGCCTCGCCGGCATCGAGCGTCATGAAGTCGACATAGTCGAACACCCGCGGATCCGAGAGCTCTCGCAGCTCGGTGTTGACGTAGCCACCGCCGAGGATCGCGCGGGTCGCCGGGGCGATCGCCTTGATCGCGCGCGCGATCCGGAACGCGCTGTACGCGTTGCCGGGAAACGGCGCCGTCAGGCCGATCACGTCGGGGCGATGCCGCGCGTAGAGCTCGGCGGCGAGCTCGTCGAGCATGATGTCGATCAGGTTCGGATCGCCCTCGAGGGCATCGCGGAGCGGATCGAACGTGGGGGCGCTCGCGGCGAGGCGCTCGGCGTAGCGCGACAGCTCGAAGTCCGGTGCGATGCCGTCGCGGATGACATCGGCGAGATCGTCGATGTAGAGGCTCGCGAGGTGCTTCGCGCGATCGGCGATGCCGAGCCCGCCGAACGCCCACGCCAGCGGATCCTGATCCTCGGCGCCGGGGCCCTCGTCGATCGCCGCGAATCGCGGGCCTTCGGGGAGCAGGTCGCGGCCGACGATCCTGAGTGCGAGGCCGGCGTCTCGGCCCTGGAGAAAGCGGACCCCCCCGTCGATGGTGGCGACGTAGGTCGCGCCGTGCGCGAGGAAGTTCTCGATCGAGGCCGGCATGTCCTCGCGCTTCTTGCGCTTGCGCATCGCTTCCGCACGCGCGGACAGCTCGTCGAGGACCCGCTGGAGGCCGGCGCGGCTGAAGATCTTCAAGAACAGCTCGATCGCGGCGTCGGCTTGCTCGACCTCGAGGTCGAGACGCGTGGCGTGCTGGCGCAGGAACCCCGTCAGGTACGCCGTCGCCGGGTACGGCGTGTTCAGCTGGGTCATCGGCGGGGTGATCAGGAGCAGGCGCAAGCGGTCCCCAAGGTAGCGCACTGCGGTAGGGTTCCCCACGACCGTGCGGCTCAACAAATTCCTGAGCGAGAGTGGCGCCTGCTCGCGGCGCGAGGCCGACGAGATGATCTCGGAGGGCCGGGTCACGATCAATGGCGTGCCGGCGACGCTCGGCACCCAGGTCACCGACGGCGACGAGGTAAAGCTCGACGGTGACATCGTCGGCGAGGCGCGCAAGAAGACCAAGCCGGTCTACATCGCGCTCAACAAGCCGGTCGGCATCACGTGTACAACCGAGCGCCATGTCGCCGGCAACATCGTCGACTTCGTGAATCACACCGAGCGCGTGTTCCCGATCGGCCGGCTCGACAAGGATTCCGAGGGCCTGATCCTCCTCACCAACGATGGCGACATCGTCAACGAGGTGCTGCGTGCCGAGCACAAGCACGAGAAGGAATACGTGGTCGGGGTCGATCGCGCGATCACCCAGGAGTTCATCGACCACATGGCCGCCGGCGTGCGGCTCTCAGATGCGACGACGAAGAAGTGCAAGGTCGAGAAGCTCGGTCCCAAGCTGTTCAAGATCACGCTGACGCAGGGCCTCAACCGCCAGATTCGCCGGATGTGCGAGGCGCTCGGCTTCACGGTCGAGGCGCTGCAGCGGATTCGCATCATGCACGTCCGCCTCGGCGAGCTTCCGCTCGGTCGCTGGCGGCAGCTGACGCCGCAGGAGATCGAGCCGCTGTTGCCGAAGCTTCCGCCGCAGCAAGGTCAACCGGGCGGGCAACGACCAGGCGCGCAAGGGCAACGACCCGGCGGCCAACAACCACGGCAAGGCCCGCAGCAACCGCGTGGTGGTGGCCCGCAGCAACCGCGCGAGTCGCGTGGTGCGCAACAGCCGCGAGGTGGTGGCCCGCAACAGCCGCGAGGTGGCGGACCGCCATCAGGTGACGGTGGTGCACGACACGGCGGACAACCGTCGCGCCCTGGCGGGCAGCCATCGCGAAGCGGTCAACGACCCGGTGGGCAGCGACACGGTGGTGGTCGCCGCGGCCGAGGCTGAATACCTCGGCGCGTGTGTGGCGGCCGAGGCTGAACCAATCGTCCGCGCAGTCATTGGTGGCTCGTCAGTACAACAGTACTGACGAGGCTCGACCACTACACCCCGC
>JACCYD010000747.1 GCA_013696695.1 Deltaproteobacteria bacterium
GTCGATGCGGCACCTGGGGCACTGAACGTCCGTCTCCTGTGCCCGCGGCTACGGCTAACGTTTCGATATCAACCGCTCGACTTCATACTCGACGGGGGCCTGTCGAACGAGGCTGACGTCGCTCGGAAGTTCTGGAGTCAGTCGGGACGGATCGCGACGGCGCCGATTGCCCAGAAGTCGTCGAAGCTACCCTCGACCACCCAGCCGAGCGTCGGCGAGACAGCCGTCGTGAGCGCACTCGCGCCGACGATCGAGCAGCACGAGCCGACGTTCGCTCCGTTTTTGTTCCACGCCTGCTGCTGGGCGGTGGATAGCGAGCTGTAGTCGCCGCCATTCCACATCACGACGCCGAACGCGACCTCACCGGCGGTGGTCGCGACGGTGATCGAGGGATCTCCGCTCGACGCGCTCGCGCTGTTGAACGGTCCGAGCGGCGTGGCCGGATCGACTCCGCTGAACGAGACCGCGCCGGCGACGATCGTGCTGCTGGCATCGTCGAGCAGAATGAGGACGCTCGCGGCTCCGGAGGCCGGCGCGCGCAGCGCCCAGATCTCGACGCGGCCGTCTGAGGACGGCGCGTTGATCGCGCCGGCGCGAGTCAACGCGGCCGCACCATAGGTCACGGACGTGACAAGACTTCCGGCGAAGCTGATCGAGATGCCGACCAGCAAGATCCGGTTGGCCCCCACGCCGACCTCGTGCTGGAAGGTGAGCGAATTCGAGAAGCCGACGGTGGTGCCGCTCGTGAACGGGTCGGCAACGAGGCTGGGCTCCGGCGCGTCGGTCGTCGAGTCCGAGGGCTCGACCGTCGAATCGGAAGGACCGTCGGACAGATCGGTCAGCGATGCCGGCTGCGGGCTGTAGCTACAGGCCGCGAGCGCGAGCAGGAGGACCGACCGCACCGGTCGATGGTACTCCCTACTTCGGAAGGACTGCGACAGCGGCAGCGGCCCACGATTCGTTGGCGCCCGCGATCCAGCGAAACGTCGGCGAGCTCTCCGTCGACGTGGCGCCGGCGCCGATGATCGATCCGCTGCGCTGATTCCACGACGACTGCTGGGTCGCATCGTCCATCAACGTGGCTCCGCCGCTCCACGCCACGATGCCGACGGCGAGCGCCCCCGTGCCGCTGGCGGCGGTCACCGTGGGATCGCCCGTCATCGAACCCGCCGAGACGAACGCACCGAGCGGCGTGATCTGATCGACGTGACTGAACGAGCCGACGCCGGCGACGATCGTGCTGCTGTTGTCGTCGACCGTGATCGCGACCGTTGCCGTTCCCACGCTCGGCGCGAGCAGCGACCAGATCTCGACGCGAGCATCTTGAGATGGCGCCTTACGCTGACCGACGCGAACGAGCGGCATGCCGTCGAACACGATCGACGTGACGATGCTGTTGCCGAAGCTGGTGGACACGCCAACGAGCAGCAACCGATCGGGCCCGGAGCCAACGGTGTGCTCGAAGGTCAGGCTCGAGGCTTCGCCCTCGGATCGGCCGTCGGTGTACGGGTCCGCGGCGATCGCATTCGCCGGAGGATCGTCCTCGCCTGCGTCGTCTGCCTCGTTTGCATCTGACGATGCATCGGTGGACAGCGTGGCGGCCTGCGGGTCGAACCTGCAAGCCGCCAGCAGAACGAGCAAGAACCAGCGCACGACTAATGGTAGCGCGATCGGCAGCTTCGCCCGCGCCTGTTTCCTCTATTGATCCCGAGGATCTAAGCGGGCTCGTAGAGCGCGACCGGCTCGGACGCCCGGTGTGGTGGCAGCACGATGTCCGCCCACAGCACGGCGAGGTCGAGCTCGATCGCTTCGAACGGCTCGGCGCGCACGCGCTGATCGTCGCGGTGAACGGCGACCGTCAGCCACATGCCTTCGTGGAGGCGCAGCACCTCGAGCGTGCGATTGCGCGGATGGATCAGCCAGGCATGGCGCACGCCGGCGGCGGCGTAGCGCGGAAGCTTGCGCGCTCGATCGAACGCTTCGGTCGACGGCGACAGCACCTCGCAGAGCCAATCCGGCGCGAGCGTGAAGAACGCGATGTCGGCGATCGCGGGCATGCGCTCGCGACGCCAGCCGGCGAGGTCGGGCACCAGGATGTCATCGCCGAGATGGAGCTCGGGCTCGTCGAGGATGATCCAGCCGCCGGGTCCACCGCGACCACGATGGAAGGGCGGATAAAGCTCCCCACCGAGCCCGGAGGCCACGCTCGTGTGCGGACCCGCCGGGCGCGGCGCGAGGAACAGCTCGCCATCGACGATCTCGGCGACCTGGTGCTCCGGTGCATCGAGGACGTCTTGATAGGTGGCGCGCTTTCGCGCTGGCTTCGGCTCCGCCATGAGCAGAGCTTACTCGACCGGCCTGACGTCGCTCAGAACTTCTTGCGAAGGCGAGCGTCGACGATCGGCGTCGGATCGAAGCCGGTGTCGGTGCGGATCGCGTCGATCATGTCCTGCATGCCGGCGGCCTGGTTCTTGTGCTTCATGTAGAAGCGGCTGATCACGCCGTCGAGCACGTCCTCGCCGACCTCGGCGGCGACATCCTTGTAGAAGAACGCGCCCTGCATGTACGGCAGGTTCGTGAACAGCTGATCCTTGATGATGTCGATCTGACCGCAGCCTTGCGGCCACGCGGGTGCGCCACCGTCCGCGATCGCGGCGTCGAGCTCCTCTTGATAGCCGCGCCAGATCGCGTCGGCTTGCGTCGGATCCGCGAGCGAGAGCGCGCGCGCCGAGATGTAGCTCGTGGTGCCTTCGGAGAGCACGAAGTCTTCCCAGCAGCGGATGCGAACGCCGTTGCCGAACCAGCCGTGCGCAGCTTCGTGGGCGTGGGTGAGCTCGTCGTCCATCGCATCGCGGGCGACGTGCCAGTACGGGTGATGCTC
>JACCYD010000758.1 GCA_013696695.1 Deltaproteobacteria bacterium
CGGCTCGGACTGGTGGCTCGATCGCGCGTTGCCGCGGTCACCTCTCGGGCTCGTGATCGTGGCCTTCGCGATCCCGATCGCGTGGTTCGCCGTTGGCTACGCGGTCGCGGCCGACACCGAAGCGTTCCTCGACACGCCGGATGTCACCGGCCAGCTGTGGTTCTTTCCACTTCACTGCGCCGCGCTGCGCGTCGTCGGCACGCTGTGGGCGTCGCGCCTCGAGCCGTCGCTCGAAGGACTCGCTCTCGATGATCGCGCGCGCATCAGGATCCGCCGCGGTGCGCTCGGCCATTACGCGAGCATCGGCGCGCTGGTCGCGTGCACGTTCTTCATCGTGCGCGACAGCTGGTTCGGGCTCGTGCCCGGCGAGTCTGGCCTGATCCCGTTCGACGATCCAGAGATGTGGGACATGGCCGAGCTCGGTCGCCCGGTGCATCTGATGATGCTGGGGTTGTGGTGTCTCGAGTGGCTGATGTTCGGTTATCTGCTGTGGCTGCAGATCTGGATCCTGATCGCGTGGACCCAGGCGATGCGCAAGGCGGACCTCGCCGATCGGCTCGACGTCGTGCTCGTCGAGGGTGGCTACAAGCGTGCATTCTCGCTGTTCGGACGCACCACGACGGTGAGCCTGGTGTTCGCGCTCGGCAACCTCGGCTTCATCGCGTTCACCGGCGAGCTGATCCCTCGCGAGGCCGTCGAGATCGAGTCGATCTCCGACTTCCTGTCCGAGATGAGCGACCTGCTGTCGACGTCGATGCTGTTCTTGCTCACGCTGATCGCGGCGTTCGCGTTCGTCGGTGTGCTGCGCGGCGCCCTCAAGCGGGCGGTCAGCGCGCGGTTCACCGCGGCGGGTCGCGGCACGCTCACCGCACTGGCCGAGCCGCTCACCGCGAGCAGCGACCTCGCGACCGACGTCGAGCGCCTCCGTGTACGGAGCAACGCGCAGGCCGAGGTGTTGCGCGCCGTGATCTATCAACGCGAGGTCGAAGGCGCCGGTGGCAAGGCGATGGTGTCGATGGTGGCCAAGGCGCTGATCCCACTCGTCACCACCGCGATCAAGCTCCGCAAGGTGCTCGGCATCTGATGTCTCGCAAGGTCGCGGCAGCGGTCTCCGACGCCGTCTAGCCGAAGGTCCTGTGTTCGCTCGATGCTTCCGGAAAGGTCGGCAACGGCATCGTTTTCTCTTCCGTCGCACAGCGGTACCTGACGAGCTCGTCGGCGAGTGCATGCTCCAGGAATGGTGGCCGGAACACGCGCGTGATCTGGAGCGATGTACGCAAGGAGGGCGGGACGTGGCCCAGCGCGATGAGCGCGCCGCACCAGCCGTGCTCGCGGATCTTGTGAAGGTGAAACAGCTCTCCGGCCGACAGGAGATCGAGATCGACGACGAGGAGCTGCGGTCGCGTACGCGAGTCCTCGGTGAGAACCGAGACGAGCTCGCCGACGTCATGTACGAACTGGAGGGTGACGTCGACCGTCAGCTCTTGCTCGACCCACTGCTTACGCTCCGGTGTCGGGGAGTACACGATGACGTAAGCCACCGATCGGGAGATCACCTGGGTGATCTCCCCGAGGTCTTTCGTTCGCGTTCGACGGGCCAACACGTGCGGATGCATCGTGACCCTTGAATCGGCCACTTTCGCGAAGCTTGTGGAGGTGGGTGAAAGCGCCTTCCCACGACGAACTTACGCGAATAGCGTGGCCATCGTCGCGCGCTTGATCTCGACGTCGACCAGCTCGCCGACCGCGCCGAGTCCGGAGGGCAAGATCACGGACTTGAAGCCATCGGTGCGGCCGATCAGCTGGGTCACATCGCGCTTGCTCGGACCGGTGACCAGCACGCGCTCGCGCTTGCCGATCTGCGCGGTGAACACTTCCGCGCTGATCTTCTCCTGCAGCGCCACGATCTCGTGCAGCCGGCGCTTCTTGGTGGCCTCGTCGATGTCGTCGGGCAGCTTCTTTGCGGCAAACGTCAGATCGCGCTCGCTGTACGCGAACATGAACGCGCTGTCGAACCGGATCTCGCGCATCAGCGCGAGCGTCTGCTGGTGATCGTCTTCGGTCTCGCCGCAGAAGCCGGTGAGGATGTCGGTCGACAGCGCGATGTCGGGCATCGCGGCGCGCAGGTTCGCGACGATCTCGCGGTAATCGGCGACCGTGTAGCCGCGGCGCATGCGCTCGAGCACGACGTCCGAGCCGGACTGCACCGGCAGGTGGACGTACTGACAGACCTTCGGTTCTTGCGCGATCGCGGCGATCACGTCGGCCGTGAAGTCGACCGGGTAGGGCGAGGTGAAGCGCACGCGCTCGAGGCCATCGACGGAAGCCACCGCGCGCAGCAGCTGCGCGAACGTGACGTCCTCCCAGACGTACGAGTTCACGGTCTGACCGAGCAGCGTGATCTCGCGATAGCCGGCAGCGACCAGCTCGCGCACCTGACGCAGGATCTCGCGCGGCGAGGCACCGCGTTCGCGACCGCGCGTGAACGGCACCACGCAGAACGTGCAGAACTTGTCGCAGCCGCGCTGGATGGTGACGAAGCCCGACACGCCATCGCCGCCGAGCGCACCGGAGAGGCCCTCGTAGGTCTCTTCCTTGTCGAGCTTGATGTCGATCAGCGGGTGGGCGTGGTCATTGGCGCCGCTGCGCGGCGCGGTGGCTGTGCGCGCTGCGCGCAGCAGATCGGGCATCCGGCGGTAGCTGTCGGGCCCGGCGATCACGTCGACGTGAGGCGCGCGATCCGCGAGACCTTCCTTGAGGTGCTCGGCCATGCAGCCGACGATCGCGAGCACGGTGCCGGGGCGCTTGCGCTTGAGCGCGCCGAGCTCGGCGGCCCGCGCGACCACGCGCTCCTCGGCCTTCTCGCGCACGGCGCAGGTGTTGATCACGATGACGTCGGCGTCGTCGGCGCGCGTTGTCGTGGCGTAACCGGCATCGGCGAGCACGCTGCCGATCAGATCGCTGTCGGCGACGTTCATCTGGCAGCCGTAGGTCTCGACGTAGACGCGCGGCGCGTCCAGGGCCGGCACCGCACGCGGCTTGGCGCTCTCCGTCCGCTTGCCCAGGCTGACCAGCTGGTCCGACATCGGGGCACTGCTTAGCACGCCGGGGGCGCCGCGCGGAGCCATACTCGAGTCGTGCCCGACCCGCGCAAGCGCGACGTCCACGCCCTCGACGCCGACGGCCAGGTGCTGTGCAACCCGCGGGATCCCGAGGCTGCGCACCGCGCCGACGTCGGGGATGTCCAGACCGGGGAGCCGCCCGCGGTGACCTGCAAGCGCTGCCTCGACCGGCTTCGCCGAACGCCGGACCACCCCTGAACATTCCTGCGGTTCCGATGAATCTCCGGCGTGGTCGCGCGTTGATACTCCACCCCATGCGCACGCTTGCCCTGCTCTCCGCCGTTTCCGCGCTCTCGCTGGTTCAGCCCACGTCGGCGGATGCCTGCAGCATCTCAGGCGACCCGTCTGCGCACGTGTTCCAGCCCCATTCCGGGAAGCCGACCGGGCATCGCCCGTTGATCTCGCTCTGGCAGGTCACCAAGCCAGTCGTCGTCACCAAGGTGGCGACCAACTGCATCAAGGACACGATCTGCAAGGGCGCGGCGGTCGCGGTCGAGCGCGTCGGCACGTTCCTCCGTCCGAAGGCCGCGCTCCCCGACGGCGCGCGCATCCAGGTCACGATGGGCAACAAGCTGCTCGCCGATGCCACCGTGGTCAGCACGCGGGTCGCGCCGCTTCCCGCGTGGGATGGCATCTCGTTCGTGTCGGCGAAGGAGGAGAAGGAAGGCATGTGCTCGCCCGCAGGGCCGGTCGTGCGGCTCGCCGTCAAGCCGACCAAGGCGAGCCTCGAACAGGCGGTGCTGCTCGTCTACACGTCGAAGCCCGATCCGAAGAGGCCGCTCGACGGCCTCAAGACGGCGTTCAATCTCTCTGGCAACGGTGCGATCGAGATCGGAAACGGCTACGCGAATCCGGACCTGTTCAAGGGCGTGCCCAAGCAGATCTTCGTGATGCTCGCCGACAACGACGGCAACGTCGGCCCCGTTATCACGCTGCCCTGACACGAGGCTGAGGCGAGCCCCGGAGGAGTGCAACGCGGTCTCGAGCACGTTCATCAACTCGCGAACGTTGCCCGGCCATTGGAGCCCTCATTGTCCACCCCGTGAGCTCGTCCGTATATACGGTATATACGTTGTCGGTCTTGGGGTCGGGTGGCGAGGTGGAGGGGCGAGCGCGAGGCCGAGCGAACAAGGTCTTAGATCGCGTGGAGCCGCGCGCGATCGCGGTAGTCGTCGGCGTAATCGCGCTGGCCCTTGCGCTCCCACGCCGCCGCGAGCTCGCGGCAGCGCTCGGCCTCGAGGCGCAGCGGGAGCTCGCCCCCGGCCCGCATCGCCTCGAGCACGGCGATCGCATCGTCGAGCCGACCGACCTCGATCAACGCGCGGGCGCGGGTGTGCAGGATGCCGGGGACGTCGGGCCGCATCGCGATCGCACGCTCGACCATCGCAAGGGCCTCGTGTGGATCGCGGCCCGCATCGAGCGCGGCACACGCGCGGTTGTTGAGCCACACCGCGTGCTCGGCGTGATCGAGCGTCGCGGGATCGATCCCGGCGAGGAGTGCATCAGCCGCAGCGTGATCGCCGGCGGCGAGGTGGGCCGCCGCGATCGAGAGCCGCGATGCTCGCCACCGGGAGGCGGTGAACGCGAGCGACGCGAGCATCCGGTAGCGGCGCAGCGCGACGCGATAG
>JACCYD010000801.1 GCA_013696695.1 Deltaproteobacteria bacterium
TAGAAGAACAGGGGCACGCCGAAGCCAGCGGGGACTCGCACCCCTTCGAGGTTCGCAGTCACGATCTCACCGAGGTTCGCCGACTTGGCGCCGTAGATCGTGGCGTCCTTCCCGCGCATCCGCGTCAGCATCGCGAACTTCGCGTTGTCGAGATTCGCGGGCGGCAGCTTCACGGTCTTCTGCGCGACGATCCGGCCCTCGAGCTCCGCGATCTCCGCGGCGGTCGCTTCGCGCAACACGGCGGAGGTGTCGGTGACCTCGTAGTACACCGTCTTGCCGTCGAGTGCGCCGAACTTCTCGCGGGCCTTCTTGTCGCCGGCGTTCGGAATCCTCCACGAGTTCGCGCGCAGGTTGACGTGCGATAGCGGCGTCGAGAACTGCGTGGCGAGGATGCCGGCGACCGGCGTGATATCGGGATAGCTCTCCTGCAGCAACACGATGTCGCTGCGCGCGAACGTCAGGTTCTCGTACAGCGTGCCGATCGGCACGACGCGGAGCTTGCCGACGGCGCGCCCCTTGGTGAACGCCTGGAACGGCGAGCTCTTGTAGACCTCGTCGTTGGTGATCGTCTTGAGGCCCTTGCGTGCGACCTCGGGCGCGATCTTGTTCTGCATCGGCGAATCGGGCCGGAACGGCAGGTCCTTGATGAAGAACGAGGTGTCGAGCCGCTTGCGCGCGCGGATCACGTCGTCGGGGCCGATCTTGTCGCCCTCCCAGAACGCCATCGTCCACTTCTTGATCTTCAGGTGGTGCGTCAGGTAGCCGAGGATGAACTTCGGCTTCACCCGCTCGTAGTTCCGGTTGTACTCGCGCACGTTGTCGGCGGTCCACGCTTGCTTGAGCAGCACGCCGAGGACGAAGTCCGCGTGGATGTTGAAGAGGTTGATGTCGATGAAGTAGATGTCGTTGGTCTTGATGTCGATGATGAACTTCCCGACCTCGTCGGAGCCGATCACCTTGGAGTAGTGCTTCCAGGTGGCCGCGTCGGGCACCGACTTGATCCACGCTCGCCGCGCGTCGGCATGGGAGGTCGCCGTCGCGAGGCACAGGACCAGGAGAACCACTGCACGCTTCATGTTGGCTTTATAACGCTTATAGTCCCGCCGTGGTCTCGCCCAGCCCTTCCACCACATCGCGCGCCGCGACCCTCGCGATCATCGTCGCGGCGCTCGGCTACTTCGTCGACATTTACGATCTGATCCTGTTCGGCATGGTGCGCGCCGCGAGCCTCAAGGGCATCGGCGTGTGCGACGGTCTCGGCGAGGCGGCGTGCAAGGTCGCGCTGACCGACGAGGGCGCGTACCTCCTCAACATGCAGATGGGCGGCATGCTGCTCGGCGGCATCCTGTGGGGCGTGATCGGCGACAAGAAGGGCCGGCTGTCGGTGCTGTTCGGTTCGATCACGCTGTACTCGCTCGCCAACATCGCGAACGGCATGGTCGGCGACGTCGACGCGATGTCCAACGTCAACACCTACGCGGTGTGCCGCCTGATCGCGGGCATCGGCCTCGCCGGCGAGCTCGGCGCGGGCATCACGCTGGTCAGCGAGCTGATGGGGCGCCACGAGCGCGGCGTCGGCACCACGATCGTCGCCGCGCTCGGCGTGTCGGGCGGCATCGCCGCTGGCATCGTCGGCGGCGCGTTCGGTCACGTCGTCGATTGGACCACGGCCTACTACATCGGCGGCGCGCTCGGGCTCGCGTTGCTCGTGCTCCGCATTGGCGTGGTCGAGTCCGGCATGTTCGCGGCCACCCTCAAGAACGACAGTGTTTCGCGCGGCAACTTCTTCAAGCTGTTCACGAACAAGGCACGCGTCGTGCGCTACCTCGGCATCATCTTCGTAGGGATCCCGGTCTGGTACGTGATCGGGATTCTGTTCACGTTCTCGCCGGAGATCGGGGCGGCGCTCGGCCTGTCGCCGCCACCCAACGCGGCCCGCTCGCTGTTGTTCGTCTACGCCGGCTGCTCCCTCGGTGGCGTCGCGTCCGGCATGTTGAGCCAGAAGCTGAAGTCGCGGAAGCGCACGATCGGCATCTTCCTCGGCATCCTCACCCTCGCGCTGGTCGCGTACTTCACGCTCGGCGGCGTGTCGCAGAACGGCTTCTACGCGCTCGCGCTGTTCGGCGGCTTCGCCACCGGCTACTGGGCGGTGTTCGTGTCGACCGCCGCGGAGCTGTTCGGCACCAACCTGCGCGCCACCGCGGCCACCACGGTGCCGAACTTCGTGCGCGGCTCGCTGGTGCCCGTGCTCCTCGCGTTCACCGCGCTCAAGGATTCGATCGGCGTGATCGAGGCCGCGCTCGTCGTCGGTGTCGGCTGCATGATCATCGCGGTGATCGGCCTGTTCTTGATCCACGAGACGTTTGGCATCGACCTCGACTTCCACGAGGACGATGACGACGAGCCACCGATCCCCAAGGCCACGACCGTCTAGCGATGGCCAAGCTCGAGAGCATCCTCGAGGCGATCGGTCGCACCCCCGTCGTGCGCCTCGACGCGCTCGCGCCGGCCCACGTCCGCATCTACGTCAAGCTCGAGTCTCGGAACCCGGGCGGCTCGGTGAAGGATCGGCTCGCGCTCGGGGTGATCGAGGATGCCGAGCGCACCGGCGCGTTGAAGCCAGGCCAGACCGTGATCGAGGCGACCAGCGGCAACACCGGCATCGGGCTCGCGATGGTGTGTGCGCGCAAGGGCTATCCACTCGTCGTCGTGATGGGCGAGCAGTTCAGCGTCGAGCGCCGCAAGCTGATGCGCTATCTCGGCGCCAAGGTGGTGCTGACGCCGGCGTGGGCGAAGGGCAGCGGCATGCTCGCGAAGGCGACCGAGCTCGCCGAGACGCACGGCTGGTTTCTGTGCCGCCAGTTCGAGAACCCGGCCAACGCCGACGTCCACGCGCGCACCACCGCGCGCGAGATCATCGACGACTTCTCCGGCGATCGCCTCGACTATTTCGTGACCGGCGTCGGGACGGGCGGCACGCTCGCCGGGGTCGGTCGCGTGCTGCGCGCCGAGCGCCCCGACACCAAGATCGTGCTCTGCGAGCCGGGTAACTCGCCGATGCTCGGTAGCAAGATCCCGATGCCAGCCACCGGCAGTCATCCGCTGTTTCGCCCGCACCTGATCCAGGGCTGGGCTCCCGATTTCATTTCCAAGCTCACCGCGGATGCGATCGAGCAGGGCTTCATCGATCAGATCGCACCGATCGATAGCGGCGAGGCGATGCGGCTGTCGCACGAGCTCGCGCGTCGCGAAGGCATCTGCACCGGGGTCTCGGGTGGCGCCACGCTTTCGGGTGCGCTCCAGATCGCAGCGGATGCCGCCCCCGGCACCACGATCCTTTGCATGCTCCCCGACACCGGCGAGCGCTACTTGTCGACACCGCTGTTCGATAGCATCGGCGCCGACATGACCTCCGAGGAGGCCGGCATCGCGATCTCGTCGCCGAGCTTTCGGTTCGACGCCCCCGGTCCTTCAGTTCCCGACGAGGTGGTCGCGGCGACTGCCGAGGTCACCGCGTTAGTGAACGGCTGGCTCGCGGATCCCGCGCAGCCGGTCGTGATGTTCGCGTTCGCGTGGTGCGAGTACTGCTGGGCGTTGCGGAAGTTCTTCGCCGCTGCCGGCATCGCGTATCGCTCGGTGGACCTCGACTCGACCGAGCTCCAGAAGGAGGATCTCGGCGGCGCGATCCGCACCGTCGTCGGGGGTCGCACCGGCGCACGCACGATCCCGCAGGTGTTCGTGGGCGGTCAGCTCGTCGGCGGTGCCACCGACACGCTGCGCGCGTTCCAGGAGGGCCGGCTGCAGACGCTGTTCGACGCGAACGGCGTTCGCTTCGATCACGACTACGTCCTCGATCCCGAGGAGCTGCTTCCGCGCTGGCGCCAAAGGAAGCCGAAGTAGATCGCGCTCGCTTCGATGTAGGTGCATCCCGCTCGGGTGCACTGACCTCGTCACGCGAGACGACATCCACGACAGTCACCACGCCGAGTGCGTGCTGGTGCGAGGAGTTAGCCAAGGCACGCCGTGTGCTCCGGGTCCGTCCATGCGCACGTGGGTCGTGTTCGCGGTGTTCACCATGGGCTGTGGATCGGAAAAGGCCGTCGGCGGCGACGACCCCGATCCGGATCCGGGCTTCTGCGACGCCAACGTCGCGTGTCCCGCCGGTCAGACTTGCTCCTCCCAGGGCATCTGCATGCCCGAGGGAGCGTGTGTGGTCGAGGAGGATTGTGCCGACGGTACGTTCTGTAGCGGCAACCAGAACTGCATCACCGACGGCAACTGCGTCGTCGACGTCGACTGCGGCGCCGGCATGCTGTGCGGCGAGGACGCTACCTGTTCGATCGGTGGCTGTGGCGGGCAGCTGCTCGACCTGACCTACGTGCCGCCGAACCTCGTGCTGGTCGTCGATCGCTCGTGCTCGATGAACAGCAAGATCGCGAACACCAACACGACCAAGTGGGAAGCCGCCGTCGCCGCGATCGAGACCGTGGTCGGTGACTACGCCGATGACGTCCGCTGGGGGCTAACGCTGTTCCCCGACACGATTGGTCAATCGTGCGCCCAGGACGGTGCGATGCCGTTCCCGGTGGGGCCGAACAACACGACCGGCATCGTGGCGATGTTGAACGCCGGCCTGGTGTCGACGGATCCGCTGTTCCCCGACGGTCCGTGCGTGACGAATATCGACACCGGCATCCAGCAAGCAGCG
>JACCYD010001143.1 GCA_013696695.1 Deltaproteobacteria bacterium
AGCCCGTCGAGAACTTCGGGGCGATCCGCGAGGGTCGGGTTATCCGGCATCGCCGCGTTCTTTCCGACGCCCTTGCCGCCGAGCACGATGATCTTCTTGATCTCGTCGTCGGTGATGCTGGCCTGCCACTTCGGGTCGGTGTAATCGCGCGGCTTGACCGCGAGCGCCGAGGCGCTGATGCCGTCGCCGCGGCCCTGCGTGCCGTGGCACATCGCGCACTGGTTCTGGAATATCGCGCGCGCATCGCTGGCCTGCACCTGGCGAGTTGGCCCTGCGGTGGGCCCCGACTCTTGCGTGAGCAACCCTCCCGAGCCAGGCGGCGGAGGCTTGTCACCCTTGCCGCAGGCGATCAGCAGACACGCGAGCAAGACACCTAAACGCATGTAGAGGGGCTACCGTGCGACCGTCGGTAAATCAATATCACTCGTACGGTTGCTTGCGCGTCCACGTCTTCGAGACGCCGGCACCGTCGATCCGGACCTCGACCTCGTAGAGGCTCGCCGTGCCGTCGCAATCGACGTCACCGACCGCGCGCACGATCGCGGAGCGGCCACCGGGATCTGGGAGGTAGCTATAGGTGTAGCGGTAGTCGCCGTCGATCGAGAACGCGAGGGCCTGCCAGCCGGGCGCGGCCCAGGCGGCCGCATCGGGCTCGCAGACGCCTCCGAGCTCGCAGCAGGTGGGCAAGGGCGTGGGGCCGGCGGCCGTGGGAGGCACGTGGCCGTGGGCCGCGATCGACAGCTCGACGCGACTGGCGAGGTACTCCAGCAGCTCGTCCGCTTCCTTCGCATGCTGCTTCGCGCTGCACGCGCGCTTCGCGGACGGGCAGGTGGCGATCGAGCACAGCGCGATCATCAACAGCACGTATCGGAACCTGCGCCACCACATGGCCGGAGGACCCTACAGCGGATCGCCGGCGGGGTCGACGCAGTTTTAGGCGCGATCGAGACGCTGCGCGAAGCGCTCGATCAGGCGCGCGGTGGTGCGCGGGGCCTCGAGCTGCGGTGCATGGCCGACACCGCGCATCACGACCAGCTCGCTGTGCGGCAGTGCGGCGACCAGATCCTCGGCGACCGTCTTGCTGATGATCCGATCCTGCTCGCCGTGGATGATCAGCGTCTGGTGCTGGATCGAGCGGAGCTCGCCGGGCACCCCGTCCTCGCCACCGTTGAAGATGAAGCCGCGGAACAGCTTGTTGAGCGATTCGGCGCGACTCGCGCGCTGCGTGATCACGTAGCGGATCACCGCCTTACCCACCGGCGGTGGCCGCTCGAGGACGAGCTCCATGAAGCGCTCGATGTCCTCCGGGCGCGGGATCAGCGGGTTGTTGTCGACCGTGGCCCAATCGCGCGCGCCGCCGTCGTGAACATCGCGGCCGACCGACGCGACCAGCACCAGCCCCGCGACGCGATCGGGCCACGATGCCGCGAGCCGCAGCGCGACGCCGCCGCCCATCGAGTTGCCGCACACCAGCGCGCGATCGATGCCGCTGCGATCGAGCACGCGCAGCACCGCTTCGGCGTGGTGACGGATCGTCGCTTGCGACTCGGGGATGTCGGCGGAGCGGCCGTGCCCCGGGAGATCGATCAAGGCGACGCCACGCGCTCGCGGGATCATCGCCGCCATCATCAGCCAGGTCTCCTTGTCGCCGCCGAAGCCGTGGATGGCGACCAGCGGCACACCGCGGCGATGCGGGCGCGAGACGTACGCGACGCCGCACGGGGTGACACCGGGCTTGACCCCCGCGGCGAGCGCGACCGCGCGCTCCATCGCCCGCAGCTGAACGCCGCCGAACGCGGTCTCGAGCTTCTTCCACCGATCGCTCGGAGCCGGCATCTCGATCACGGCAACGTCGGCTTCGCCGAAGCGTTGGCGCGCGGGTCGGTCAACGCGCGCACGAAGTCGCCGAGCTGTTTGCGCTCCACCGGCGTCAGCGCGAGCTTCTTGATCGCGGGGTCGATGATCTTCGGATCGGCGCCCTGGCCGGTGGCGCCCGTGAGGTGCCAGTCGATCGCGGCGTCGAGCGTGAGCGCGCTGGCATCGTGAAAGAACCCGTCGCGCTTCGCGGCATCGCGCAGGGTCGGGGTCTTGAACGCGCCTTTCTGTGCTTCGTCGACGCGGCCGCGACCTTCGTCGGGTGACGTGATCAACCCGAGGCGATGATACTTGTGATCGGTGTACAGCGGCGGCGTGTGGCACACCGAGCACTGCGCCTTGGTCTGGAACAGCTGATAGCCGGCGACCAGATCCTTCGGTGCATCGGGGGAGCGCTCGACGCGATCCCACGGCGCGTCGCCCGAGTAGCGCGTCAACACGAACGCGCCGAGCGCGTGGATCGCGGCATCGGAGGTGGCGTCGCTGACCCGCTGAAAATGCGCGCGATAGCCCGGCACCTGAGCAATACGAGTGACGACGTACGTGAGATCGGCGCCCATCTGCCCGAGGACGTGCGCGGGCAGGTGCTCCGCGAGGGACCCGTACCGGCCATCCCAGCCGAGATCCTTGTGCCACGCGAGGCCGATCAGCGTCGGCGCGCGCCGCAGGTTGGGCTTGCCGGTGGCGGTGTTCTGGCGCTTCGCACCCGCGAAGCCTCGCGCGGGATCGTGGCAGGTCGCGCACGAGGTCTTGTTGTCGATCGAGAGCCGCGGGTCCCAGAACAGCAGCTCGCCGAGCGCGACAGCCTCTGGAGTGACGGTGTCGGGGAGCTGGGGTTTCGGGAGGCCGTCGGGGACGCGCGGTAATGGCGGCGGCGCCGGCAACACGAGCGCGGCGTCGTCGGGCGTTGGGACCTTGCCGCCGTCTTCCTTCGTCGGCGTCTTGCTGCCACCGCTGCACGCGGCCAGCGACAGAGCTACGAGCGCAATTCTCACGACGCGTCCCCACTCCTCATCCGGCCCCACGCCGGGACGGCATCGAGCACGCGCAGCACGTTGGCGCCGAGGATCTTCTCGAGCAC
>JACCYD010000846.1 GCA_013696695.1 Deltaproteobacteria bacterium
CATCCAGGCCGGACACATCACGACCTGTTCTTCATCGCCGCAGGAGACCTCGCAACCCTCCGGACCGATCGGTAACGGCCAGGCATAGACGAGATGGTCTCTCGCGACAGCGTCGCGCGCGATGACCGCCATCAATCCGATACTACAGGATTGCGGAAGCAACTTGGGGGGAGTGGCGTAGTAGGTCTCATCGGACGCCTTCGGCCGATTCCTCCTCCGGCTCCTCACCGTCGGGGTCGTGCGCGACCGGGTGGATTCGCACGCGCCGGACCCGGCGTGACGAGGCCTCGACCACCTCCAGGATGGTCCCATTCTCGGTGGTCAGCTTCTCGCCGGCCTGCGGGATGGCCTGGGCCAGGGACATACACAACCCGGCGATCGTCGTGCGGTCTTTTCCGACGGGGAGGTCGAGCTGGAGGTCACGGTTGACCTTGCGGACGGCTGCCCAGCCCTGAACCAGAATCGTTCCACCCGGCTCGCGGGTGAAGAACTGCTCGGGGACGTCGTCCTCGCTCATGATGTCGCCGACCAGCTCCTCGATCAGGTCCTCGGTGGTGACCAGGCCGGAGAGTCCGCCGTGCTCGTCGGTGACCACCGCCATCTGGGTGCGCCGACGCTGCATCTCGCGTAGGAGATCCAGCGCCTGGGTCGACTCGGGCACCTTGTGCGGCGGCCGTAGAATGTCCTGGAGAACCACGAGCCCCTTCTCCCACGACAGGGCGAGCACGTCGCGAGCGACGACATAGCCGACGATGTTGTCGATCGTGCCGTCGTAGACCGGCATCCGGCTGTGGCCTTCCTCGAGGATCATGCGCTGGACCTCCTCGGGGGGCGCATTGATCCGCATCGCGACCACGCGCGTGCGCGGCACCATGACCTCGGCGACGGTGACCTCGCCGAAGCCGAGCGCTCGCGACGCGATCTCGCTGGCGCGCGGATCGACGGAGCCGGTCTTGGCCGCCTCCTCCACCAGCTGCTGGAGCTCGTCGCGCGACAGCCGGGCCTCGGTGAACGTGGTGCGATCGCCGAAGAACCGCAGGAACACGTTCGACGTCGCGGTGAGCAGCCAGATCACCGGCCGCAAACAGAACGACAGCACGACCATCATGCGTGCCGTCATGAACGAGTAGCGATCGGAGTAGCGCAAGCCGAGCGACTTCGGCACCAGCTCGCCGATCACCAGCTCGACGAACACGATGCCCGACACGACGATCGTGAACGACGCCGCGTGCCCGAGCCCGACGCCCTCGAGCTCCTCGGCGAGGACCGGCTCGATCTGGGCGCCACCGACGACCGAGGCCACGGTTCCGGAGATCGCGATGAAGATCGAGATGCTGGCGAGGAATTCTTCAGGCTGGTCGCGCAGCTTCTTGATCGCGAGGGCACGCTTGTCCCGGCGGCGGATGAACTCGCGCAACCGCGTCTTGCGGACGGACAGGATCGCGATTTCAGCTCCTGCGAACACGCCGTGCAATGTGAGCACAGCAATGACGATGAGAATCGCCGTACCCACTAGATCGAGCGCCTCGCCATGCCGTGCCGGCGCGCAGCATACCGGATATGCTGCCATTCGTGTCGACGCGGGACCGCGCACCGCCTCCGAAGCGATCGCCGCATATCACGCCGGAAGGCGCGAAGAAGCTGCGTGCCGAGCTAGACCAGCTCTGGACGGTCGAGCGCCCTCGCGTGACGCAGGAGGTCGCCGATGCCGCGGCGCAGGGCGATCGCAGCGAGAATGCAGAATACATCTACGGCAAGCGCCGGCTACGCGAGATCGATCGCCGGGTCCGCTTCCTGTCGAAGCGGCTGGAGGTGGTCAGGGTCGTCAACGAACCGCCCACCGATCCGAATCGCGCGTTCTTCGGCGCGTGGGTCACGGTCGAGGACGAGGATGCCAACGAGAAGACGTACCGGATCGTGGGCGCCGACGAATCGGATCTCGAGAGCGGCTGCATCAGCATCGATTCACCGGTCGCGCGCGCCTTGCTCGGAAAACGCGATGGCGACGAGGTCACGATCAAGGTGCCGAAGGGCGACGTTACCTACTCGGTGATCGGGGTCGAATACCGATGACCTGTGGAGCAGCGCGATGACGGCGGCTCACGAGGCTCCGCCCCCCGACGGTGTGCCCGAGGCGATCGTCGACGAGCCGTCGAAAGCCATCGCGGTCCAGCTCCCGAAGGTGATGCGCCCCTACGCGCGCAGCGTGGTGCGGTGGCGGCCGGGCTGCGACGTCACCGTGTTGCGCGAGGGCTCCGAGACCTACCCGGCCATGCTCGACGCGCTGCGTGCGGCGCAGCGCTCGATCTGCCTCGAGACCTACATCCTGGCGTCCGATCAGACCGGCGAGCGGTTCAAGGAGGTGCTGCTCGAGCGCGCGAAGGCAGGTGTCGCCGTGCGGGTGATCTACGACGCCGTCGGTTCGTTCGCGGTGTCTGGCACCTTCATCTCCGACCTGCGCGCCGGCGGCATCGAGGTCGTCGACTTCAACCCGATCGCGCCGTGGCGCCGCAAGTTCCGGCTGTCGCATCGCGACCATCGCAAGATCATCGTCGTCGACGACGAGCTGGCGTTCACCGGCGGCCTCAACATCGGCGACGACTACGCGTCGATCGACGACGGCGGTGCCGGCTGGCACGACATGCACTGCAAGGTGACCGGTGCGATCGTGATCGACCTCGCGCGGATGTTCCGCCGCACCTGGCTGCGCGCCGGGGGCAAGTACTACAAGCCGCTCCCGCCGGCCGGCGGCTTCAGCGCGAAGTCGACAGGCTCCTCGTTCGTGCGGCTGCTCGACAACACGCGCCGCCGCCAGCGCGCCATCGTGCGTCGCGCCTATCTCCACGTCATCCGCACGGCGCGAGACGCGGTGCTGATCAAGAACGCGTATTTCCTCCCCGACCGCGGACTCCGTCGATCCCTGGCGCGCGCGGTCCGCCGCGGCGTCGCAGTGAAGATCGTGGTGCCCGGGCGCTCGGACATCCGGATGATCGAGTGGGCGTCGCTCTACGTGATGCGCGGGCTCGCGAAGCAAGGCGTCCAGATGCTGCGCTGGCGCGGCGTGATGATGCACGCCAAGACCGCCGTGGTCGACACGCTGTGGTCGACGATCGGAAGCTACAACTTCGACGCGATGAGCCGCTTCAACAACCTCGAGGTCACCATCGAGA
>JACCYD010000882.1 GCA_013696695.1 Deltaproteobacteria bacterium
GTGCGCGCGACCATGCGCGCGGAGCTCGACATCGAGGCGACGACGTCGTCGGCGTGGGTGGCGAGCGCGCCGGTGATGCCGCCGATCGCGTTGTAGCTCTCGACGGTGAGCAGCCGGCGATCGCGCGACCGCGCATCCCATAGCTTGGCGGCGGCGAACTGGAGTAGCGGCAGCGCGCCGGAGGTATCGGCGAGCGCGGCGAGGATGTCCTCGACCATGTCGGGAGATTCGAAGCGATAGCCGACCATCTCGATCGGTGCGACGAGCGCCTCGCGGAGGCCTTCGCGATCGGGCGCGGTGAGGAACACCATGCCGCGCGTCAGCTCCTCCATGAAGCGAACATCGTTGCCGGCGCGATCGAGGAGATCGGAGCGCATCGACACGACGACGCGCAGCGGAGCGGTGACGTCGTCGGCGATGCCGCCGAGTGCAGAGGTGAAGGCCTGGCGCTCGGCCGGATCGGCGACCAGCGTGTAGAGCTCCTCGAGCTGATCGACGAACACCAGGATGTGGCCGCCGTTCTCGCGGGCGCGCTCGCGAAGGACGGTGCCGAGATAGCCGGGCTCGCGACGGATCCGATCGAGGAGCTGCTCGTGGGTCATCAGGCTCGGAGAGGACACTCCTGCGCCGAGCACGCGCTCGAGGATCGACGCGAGGGAGGCGATCGGCTGGCGGCCCGGGCGGATGGTGACGATGTCCCAGCGCTCGCCGGAGGATTTGAGCGCGGGCCCGACGCCGGCGCGAACGAACGACGACTTGCCGACACCCGACGGACCGACGACGGCGGTCATCGGCTGTTCGCGAATGCGCGCCACCATGCGGGCGATGTCGCGGCCGCGCCCGAAGAACCGATCGGCGTCGGATTCCTGGAATGCGCTGAGGCCGGGGTAGGGACTCTCGCCGTCGGCGAGCCGGCGACCGCGGCGATCGGGGAGCAGCGCCTCGAGACAGCGCGCGAGCTCGTGCGCATCCGCCATCCGCGCATCGCGCTGCTTCGCGAGGCAGCGATCGACGATGTCGGCGAGCTCGAACGGAATATCCTGGATCGTGCGCGCCGAGCGCATCGGTGCCTCGGACACCAGGTTCTCGAACAGCGCCTCGCTGGTCAGCGGTGTGACCGGGTGCTCGCCCGACAGCATCTCGAACATGATCACGCCGAGCGCGAAGATGTCGGAGCGGTGATCGACATCGATGCCGGCCATCTGCTCGGGAGACATGTACGGCAGCGTGCCGACCAGCGAGCCCTGGTTGGTCAGCTGGAGCGAGCGATTGACGACCTGGCTCCGGCGGACGGCCGAGCCATCGCTCGTGGCCTTCGCGATGCCGAAGTCGAGCACCTTGACGCCACCGGTGGTGGTGACCTGGATGTTCTCTGGTTTGAGATCGCGGTGAATGATGCCTTCGTCGTGCGCGCGCGCGAGGCCGCGGGCGACGGGAAGGATCAGCTCGACGACGCGCGAGGAAGGCAGCAGGTTGCCGCTGCCGAACTCGCCCATGACCTGCCGCAGCGGATGGCCATCGAGCAGCTCGAGGACCATGTACGGCATGCCCTCGTACGTGTTGGCCTCGTAGATGATGACGATGTTTTCGTGGCTGCACTGCGCGGTGGCGCGGGCCTCGATCAGGAAGCGATCGGCGACTTCTTCGGTGACGTCGCGCAGGAACTTGATCGCGACGCGCCGGCCGAGCTGGCGATCGCGCGCCGCATAGACGACGCCCATGCCGCCGCGGCCGAGCTCGCGGATCAGCTCGTACTGGTTGATGAGCGTGCCGGGCGACAGATCGGAGCCGGCTGCGGGCTCGGGGAACGCCGAGACCAGCGTGCCTTCGGTGTCGAGCGAGACCATGCCGCTGAAGCTGACGGGCCGCGCGCCGCGCTCTGTCGTCGGCCCGACTCCGATCCGAGTCTGCGCAGTCGGGAAGTTGTCGCGGTCGCCCACGCCTCGAATCTAACAGCCCGGCCCGTAGTAGTCGTAGGTCTTCTTGTCGTCCCCCGAGCCTCTGGTTTGGCTCGATGACACGCAGCCTCCACCGACGAACGCGTTGTTGCCGCGCCCGTCGCTGCGGTAGTAACTCTCCGCACCGCGTCCACGTCCGGAGGCCGCGCGTTGCTGTGCGATCTGGACGAGGTTGATCAGTGCGGGACCGCCTTCTTGCCCGGCGTTGCCCTGGCCATCGACCCACCAGCGCCCGGGGACCACCTGGCCATAGATCGAGTACAGCACCTTGATGTCGACGGGATGGAGCTCGCGCCCGTTGACGAACACGCCGGTCAGCTGGCCATTGCCACCGCCCGAGGCATGCGCGGGAAGCGGTCCGCCGAGCGAGAGCCCAGCGGGCAGGAAGCCGAGCGTCGGACCACCCCACGCACCCGCCGCACCGCTGCGCGCGTCATACCAGTAGGCGCCTTCGGGCGCGGGTTTGCCGTACATGCGCTCGATCTGCGCGAGCGTCTGCATGTCCTCGGCGGTCGCCGCACGGCCGTTGAACGAGAACCGGCGCGTCTGCGTGGGTGGTTGCTGCGGCTGTTGCGGGTAATTCGGATCGTACGCCGGTGGCGTTTGCGGATCCTGATAGCCCGGTTCCTGCGGTGGTTGTTGTGGCTGCGCCGGTCCGTAGCCGGGTTGCGAGTAGTAACCCTGCTGCGGTTGCGGCTGCGTGTAATACGACGGCTGCGGCTGCTGCGGCGGCACGCAACCGAGCAGCGTCACCAGCATCACGAGCTTCTGCATCCGGTCATCAAACCACATTTCCGCCCGCGCTGTGGCATGGTCCGCGCCGTGCGCAAGGCCACCTTCGTCGTCGCGATCCTCGTCAGCTGCAGCGGACCTTCGAAACCTCCGACCGTCCCGTCACCGGTGACGGAACTCGATCCGACGCCGGGGCCGATTCCCGTCGAGCCAAGCCCCGCAGCAGCGCCTGCACCAACGGCGAGCCCCGTGGCGGTGATGCCCGAGGCGATCGCGAAGACGAAGCAGGCGCTGATCGCGAAGCACGGCGAGGGCCAGCGTGCGCGCGTCGAGCGTGGCGTCTCGCAGGTCGCATCGCTGTGGCGCGCGGAGGACGGTGACTTCGAGAAGTTCGTCGCCGATCACTTCCTCGCCGATGCGAAGGAGATCGACAAGGCGTTCAACCGCCTGCAGACGCAGCTCGAGCAGGTCGATGGTCACGTGCTCGAGCTCTCGCGCTCGATGCGATGGGACACCGACGTCGACACCGGACCGCAGCTCCCCGTCGACTCGTTGCTATCGGCATTCGATCCGGGCGCGCACGTCGTCGAGGATCTGTTCAACGTGAAGGTCGCCTTCTCGGCGCTGTTGAACTTTCCGCTCACCACGCTGGCCGACAAGATCCGCGACGGCGAGAGCTGGAATCGCCGCCAGTGGGCAGAGTCGAAGCTGACGGGGCGGTTCGATACGCGTATCCCGGGCAACATCGCCGCGCAGATCAGCGCCGCGGGTGCGGCCGCCGATGAATACATCGCCGGCTACAACCTGTGGATGCATCACGTGCTCGACGACAAGGGCGCGCGACTGTTCCCGTCGGGAAAGCGGCTGATCAGCCACTGGAACCTGCGCGACGAGCTGAAGGCGAACTACGCGGACAAGGATGGCATCCAGAAGCAGCGCACGATCGTGAAGGTGATGGAGCGGATCGTGACGCAGTCGATCCCGAAGGCGGTGATCGACAACCCGAAGCTCGACTGGAATCCGTTCACCAACGCGGTGACCGTCGCGCCCGCCGGCGAGGTCGAAGCGAACGCGCCGGCGAACCGGTCAGCCACGGCGTCGACGGAGCGCGAGCCCGACGCGCGGTTCGCGCAGGTGCTCGGTCACTTCACCGCGTTCCGCAAGGCGGATCCGTATTCGCCGGTCGCACCGACGCACATCGCGCGCGCGTTCGAAGGCGCCGAGATGCCGGAGCCGCGCGTGCGCGCCCTGTTGCTGGCGGTGCTCGAGTCACCGCTGATCGCGAAGGCGGCGAAGGAAGTCGAGGCCAAGCTCGGTCGCAAGCTCGAGCCGCAGGACATCTGGTACGAGTTCGGCGGCGGTTTGGTGCCAGAGGCGGATCTCGACAATGACACGCGCCGGCGCTATCCGAACCCCGCGGCGTTCGCGAAGGACATGCCGCGCATCTTGAAGGGGCTGGGCTTCACCGACGCCCAGGCGAAGACGCTGTCGGCGAACATCGCCGTCGACCCGTCGCGCGGTGCCGGTCACGCGATGGAGGCGCGGCGCCGCACGGACAAGCCGCACCTGCGCTCGCGCTTCGGCGACAAGGGGATGGACTACAAGGGCTACAACATCGCGATCCACGAGCTCGGCCACAACGTCGAGCAGTACCAGTCGCTGTACGAGGTCGATCACACGCTGCTCGCGGGTACGCCGAACGTGGCGTTCACCGAGGCGCTCGCGTTCCTGTTCCAGGCGCGCAATCTCGAGCTGCTCGGCCGCAAGAAGCCGAAGGGCGAGGCCGAGCGCCTCGAGACGCTCGATCACCTGTGGAACACGTGGGAGATCGCGGGTTGCTCGCTCGTCGAGATCGATGTCTGGCACTGGCTCTACGACCACCCGAACGCGACGGCGGCGGAGCTCCGCGAAGCGACGGGGCGGATCGCGCGCGAGACCTGGGACAAGTACTACGCGCCGGTGCTGGGCGGCCAAGGCGCAACGTCGATCCTCGGCATCTATAGCCACACGATCGCGTCGCCGCTGTATCTGTTCAACTACGTGCTCGGTCACCTGATCGCGTTTCAGGTCGAGGAGCACGTGGCAGGTAAGGATGCGAAGACGTTCGCGGCGGAGTTCACGCGGATCGCGCGCTACGGCGCGGTGCTGCCCGACGTGTGGATGAAGCACGCGACGAAGCAGCCGGTCAGCGCGCAGCCGCTGCTCGACGCCGCGGCGCGGGCGCTCGACAAGGGCCCGCAAAAGCCGAAGTGATCACTTCAGCTCGAACAGGAACTCGGCCTCGCCGATCTTGAATCGATCGCCGTCGCACAGCGTGTGGCTGGTGATCGGCTGGCCGTCGACGACGGTGCCATTCGTCGACCCGAGATCGACGAGGACGAACCGATCGTCCGTGAACAAGATGCGCGTGTGACGCCTGCTGCACGAGCCGTGCGGAATCACCATGTCGCTGCCATGCGTGCGACCGAACGTGGTCTCGAGCGCGAGTGCGAGGATCTTCCCGACCACTGGTCCACCAATGCCGACGACGCGCGCTGCAACGGGCGCCGGTTCGCGCGCTGCCTGTGGCGTCGAGGCGGGCGTCGCGTAGTTGTAAGCCATGTTCGCCTTGCGGCGATGATTCCGCTCGGCGTCCGTCGCGGTGTGCTCGTAGCTCGCAGCCTCGTCGACGAGCTGTTCGCGAAGCTCGGCGAGGACGGAGCCATCGTCGGCGACGAACCCCTCGATCGCGTCGATGCGAGCGACCACCTGGCGCAGGATCGCGCCGGCCGCAGGATATGCGCGTCGATCGGCCTGCGCGCGGGCTTCGGCGCGGGCGGCGTTGGCCTGAACGGTGACGATGTCGCGTTGCGCTTCGCGATCCGGGACGGGGGTACCGGTCCGGACGTCGATCACGAGATCGGCCGTGCACTGGTGCACGCTGCCATCCGCGGCCTGACCCTTGACGGTGATCTCGGCGAGCCGGCCGCGCGAGGACGGTGGCAGATCGAGCTCGAGCTCGAACGCGACGAGCCGGCCCTCGTCGACAAACACGTCGCCGAGCGTCGTCACCACACCGCTGCCACCGTGCCGTAGCGGGCTCGTGGGCACCAGGCGAAGGAGCTCGACGCCTTCGAGCAGCTTGATCTTCAGCTCGAGCTGGGCCGCCACGACACCGCCGTGCGCGAGTGCAGCGCGCGCCATGTCGACGCGTGCGACGAGCGGATCTGGAATGTACGCGTAGCGGCCGGAGCCGGCGGCGGCGATCGCGCCGAGGACATTCTCGTCGTGGTGCAGTCCAAACCCGAGCGTCGACACGGCGAGCCCGAGACCACGCGTGTAGGTCGCGAGCTGTTCTGCCGACGACAGGCCCGAGTTGGGTTGGCCGTCGCTGAGCACCACCATCACGCGGCGCAGGCCCACGGGTGCCGTCATCAACACGCCTGCGCCGACCTCCATGCCTGCATGGATGTTGGTGCCGCTACCGAGCGGGACTGCGATCAGCGTCTTCTTGAGATCGGCGCGTCCGACATCGTCGGTCGAGGTCAAGCCACAGCGCACGCCGGCATGATCGGAGAACGTCACGATCGCGAGGCGATCGCGCTGGTCGAGGAGGTCGCACAGCAGCTCGCAACTCTGCAGCGCATGCGCGATCGGATCGCCGGCCATCGACGGGGAGACATCGACGACCAGCACGATCGCCAGCGGGGCGCGATCGCTCTCGAGCGCCTTGCCGACGGGATCGACGCGGATCGCCCCCCACAGCGTTGTCTTGGAGCTCGTCGCCTGATGCTCGGACCTGACGACCAGCGAGAATGGTGTCCCCATGACACGAAGCTAGAGCACCGACGAGCTAGTCGCCAGGTGATTGTTTGGCGCCGGTGTGGGCCCGCCGCGTCACGATGCTCCGACCTCGTCTCGCGACAGACGCATCGCCTCCTCGCGGCACGGTCCGGAGTGAAACTCTGGTTTAGTGTCGGGCCATGACAACCATCCTCGTCACGGGTGCAACGGGAACGATCGGGGCGAACGTCGTCAGCGAGCTGCAGAAGCTCGGTGCCAAGGTCCGCGTCGCAACACGCGACACCAGCAAGGCGCCGAAGGGCACCGAGGCCGTCGACTTCGCGTGGGATGACGCCGCGAAGGTCGCGCAGGCAGTCGCGGGCGTCGATGCGGTGTTCCTGCTGACGCCGCTCGTCGAGAACTCGGTCCCCTACGTGCAGACGCTCGTCGACGCTGCGAAGAAGGCAGGCGTCAAGAAGATCGTCAAGCTGTCCGCGGGCGGCGCCGACAACCCGTCCTTCGATCTTCTGAAGCGCCATACCGAGGGCGAGCAGGTCGTGCGGGACTCGGGCATCGCGTGGGTTGCGCTGCGACCGAACTTCTTCATGACCAACTTCGTCGCGTACTACCCGCCCGACGCGGAGGGTGCGATCTATCTGCCCACCGGCGAAGGCAAGGCAGCGTGGATGGATCCGCGCGATGTCGCGGAGGTCGCTGCGCTCGCGCTGACCAAGCCAGACTGGGACAACCGCGCGCTCGAGCTGTCCGGCCCCGCAGCGCTGTCGGTCGCCGATGTCGCGCAGCTGCTGTCGACCGTCTCCGGTCGCACGATCCGCCACGTCGACGTTCCGGAGTCCGCCGCGAAGAGCGCGATGGAAGGCATGCAGCTCCCCGGCTGGATGGTCGAAGGCATGCTGGGCCTCCATGGCGTGGTCAAGCAAGGTTGGGCCGCCACGCCGACGACGACGGTCAAGGACGTGACCGGCCATGCACCGCGCACGTTCGAAGCGTTCGCGAAGGAAAACGCCAGCGCCTGGAAGAAGTGATCGCGACAGCCACCGCCGTGATCCGCCAGGGTCCGACGCGCAGCGACGTCCATCGCCTGCGCGGTGCGGGGCCGTTGCGACTGCTGTGTCCGCGTGCGGCAGGTGATGCGGCGTGGATCGT
>JACCYD010000886.1 GCA_013696695.1 Deltaproteobacteria bacterium
AACCCGTCCTTCGCGGTGTCAGCAGCGCTCTCGGTACAACCGGCGAGCGCGAGTAACCAGACGAGCTTTCTCATCGCAATCCTCCCCAAGGTCTTCGATCGTATCACTGGATGAATCAGGTCGGGACGGCGGGTTCGAGCATCGCCGGCGTGATCGACTGCTTGTCGACGGTGTGATTCTTCGACCCGACCGTCAGCGTGACGCGGAGCTGGAAGGACCTGGTGTGGGCCTGCCAACGACCACCGGTGAGCTGTTCCCAGTTCGGCGAGCTCAGCGAGTAACTCGCAGCGAGCGTCTGCCCGGCGTCGACCGTCTGGTTCCATGCGGTGTAGCTCGCGCCGTCCCAGCGCGTCGGAGCGCGGGCCGAGAGGTCGGCGAGGAAGTTGCCGTGGCTGTCGAGCAGCTCGACCTTCTTGATCTTCACGGTCGTCGACCCGGTGCCACCCGTCGCGCGAAGCGACAGCTGCATCGACGTCTGATCGCAGTGCCGCCGGTAGTAGCTCGCATCCGCGTCCAGCGGCGCTGCAGCGGGCGCAGCCATCACGTTCGGGTTGCGACGCTTCGCGGCAACAGGAGGTGGGAGCAGTGGATTCGCGCCGCAGTCGTCACCCAGCGTGACGGCGGCGAGCTCGACGGCGACGTCGAGAGCGGCGGGCTCGGTCACCGTCGATTGCGACGACGACCAGCATCCGGCCAGGGCGAGAACGAACAGGCTAGGTTTGCTCATGGAAGGGATTTGCGATCTAACGCGCCCTGCCCTGGACTGGTCTAACCCCCAAGTTTCCGGCTAGTTCGGCCTACTTGCTGATTGTTCGCTCGGCCTCGCGCTCAGCGCTGAACGCCGTCGAACGCCACCACGCTGTTGTTGTCGAGCCCGGCGGCGTTGGCCTCGTCGGTGTCGATGTGCATGTCGAGATCGTAGTCGGGGTTCACCCGCACGATCACGTCGCCCATCGTCATCTCGCGATCGCCTTCGACGCGCACCTTGATCATGTCCTTGTCGGACACGCCGTAGTCCTTGGCCTGCTGTGGATTCATGTGGACGTGGCGGTGCGCGAGGATCACGCCGCTGGTGGTGGTCACCGTGCCGGCGGGACCGCGCAGCGTGAGGCCCGGCGTACCGTCGAGCTTGCCGCTCTCGCGCAGCGGCGGCGTGATGCCGAGCGCGAATGCATCCGTGCGAGCGACCTCGATCTGCGTCGCCTTGCGCAACGGATTGATGACCGCGACGCCGCGCACCTCACCCTTGGGGCCGACGAGATCGACGGTCTCGCGCGTCACGTATTGACCGGGCTGCGTGACATCGCGCTTCTTCGTCAGCTCGTAGCCTGGGCCGAACAAGACATCACAGTCGGCGCGGCTGAGATGGACGTGGCGCACGCTGACGCCGACCGGGATCGGCCGTGCACGCACGCTGCGGATCGCACCGCTCGCGCCGACGACGCAGCGCATCGCCTCGCGCGCGATCATGCGCTCTTCATCGGTGCGCACGACGAGCACCTTGGTGGGCGAACGGGGCTTGGACACTTCGACGATGCCGCCGCCCAGCTGCGCGGCTGGAGATGTCTTGTTCGCTTCCTCGTCGAGGACGACGCCCATGTAGAACAGGCCGTCGCACACCTGATGCCGCACGCGCACCGAGTTCTCGCCGATACCGCCGGTGAACACCACCGCGTCGGCACCGCCGAGGATCGCGGCGTACGCGCCGATGTACTTGCGAAGCCGGTGCACGAAGACCTCGATCGCGAGGCGGGCGCGCGGCTCTCCGGCATCCGCCGCCTTCTCGATGTCGCGAAAATCCGCGCCGATGCCCGAGAGCCCGGACAGACCCGACTTGCGGTTGAGCAGCTCGTCGATCTGCTCGTGGGTCATCCCGTCCTTCGCGAGGATCATCGGGATCGCTGGGTCGAGATCGCCGGAGCGCGTGCCCATCACCAGCCCCTCGAGCGGCGTCATGCCCATCGAGGTCTCGACGGAGATGCCGCCGTCGATCGCGGCGACGCTCGCCCCACCGCCGAGATGACAGGTCACCAGCTTGAGCTTCGATAGATCGGTTTGGAGATGTTCGGCCGCAGACAGCGCCATGAACTGGTGGCTCGGGCCGTGGAAGCCGTAGCGGCGGATGCCGCGCTGCAGATACAGCTCGTGCGGGATCGCGTAAGTGTACGCGTGCGGCGGCAGCTGCGCGTGAAACGCGGTGTCGAACACCGCGACGTGCGGGACGTCGGGGAAGATTTCGCGCGCGGCGCGAATGCCGGCGAGGTTGACCGGGTTGTGGAGCGGTGCGAACCGCGCGCACTCGGCGATGATCTCCTCGACCTTGTCGTCGATCTGCACCGATGCGATCAGCTTCTCGCCGCCGTGGACGACGCGATGACCGACGGCACCGAGCGAATTGGGCTCCGCGAGCGGACCGCCCGAGCGGCGCAGATGCGTGAGGATCGCGCGCTGGACATCGGCGGCCGTCGCCTTGTCCCCCGTGAACGCGACCTTGTCGCGGCCGCCTTCGTGGACATGCTCGGCGTTCGCTGTGCCGACGCGCTCGACGGCACCGGCGGCGAGGCGTGCCTCGGTGTCCATCTCGTAGAGGTTGTACTTGACGCTGGTTGAACCGACGTTGACGACCAGGACCTTCATCGTGCCGAATGCTACGCGAACGCGGCGAGCAGCGGCGCGATCGAAGGCAGCGGATCGACGGGCCTGGCGACAGCCGCCGAGATCGCCGCAGCGAACGCTGAAACGTCGTACGGATCCGGACCGCGACCGTCCGCGCTCGCCATCGGCGACGCGATCACGGGGATGCCGGTCGTCCGCAGCTCGGACGCGTAGGTCTCGCAGATCGCCGGGCAGACGATCGCGTCGACCGGCACACCGCTCGGATCATCACACGCAGCCACGTCGGGCTGGGTCGCGAGATCCGCGGGCTCCGTGCCTTCCCCGGTGCGCACGACGAGCGTGACGCCGAGCTGGCGAGCCGCCGCGAGGGCGGTGTCGATGCCGTGCCGCGCCGCCGCGAGCCCGGCGAGTCGGATCCGACCGGTGCGAACGAGTGGCGCCGCGATCGTGGGAGCAGGTGGCAGCGGCAACGGTGCGAGGCGCGATGCCGCGATGCCGTCCTCGAGGCACAGCGCGCGCGCGTACGGTCCGCGCACCAGGATCAGATCGGCGAGCACGCGCTCGATCTCCTGCCGCGCGATCGCCCAGGACGGCGCTCGGAACCGGCGCAGAAACGCATGCTCTGGCCACCGCTCGGCCGCGCGATCGAGATCGCGATGCAG
>JACCYD010000929.1 GCA_013696695.1 Deltaproteobacteria bacterium
CGTCCTGCGGCGCCCGGCGAGGCGCCGATCACGACGGCGATGTTCGATCAGGTCAACACCATCCTGCCCGGCTTCGAGGGCGTCACACCTCTCGCCATCCCTGACACCTCCCCGATCGTGGGCAAGACGCTCGCGCAGATCGATCTGCGTGCGCGCACGGGCGCCACGGTGCTCGCGATCCGGCGCGGCGACAGCGGCGTTGCCTCACCCTCTCCTACCGATCCATTGCGCGCGGGAGATGTACTCGCGCTTGCAGGTTCTGAAGCCGCCATCGCGGCTGCGCGCGACCTGCTAGCTCCCACGACAGTGCCTACCAGCGATCCAGCACTCGGCGGCTGATCCGACTCCATGCACACGGTATCGTCTGGTCATGGGGAAACTCGATCAGAGCGGCGTCCTGGTCAAACCATCGGCGACACCTCCGGGGAAGATCCGCCGGTTTCCGTGGCGGCTGTGGCTGTGGGCGATCCTGATGACCGCCGCCGCCGGCGCGGGCGGCTATTTCACCTGGCACTTCAAGTCCAGGTCCGAGGATGCGACGGCCGCCGAGGCCAGCGCACGCTCGACGCTCGATGACAAGGACAAGGCGCTGACCTCGTCCACGCAGTCGCTCAAGGACAAGATCAAGGAAGCCAAGGACTGCGCCGATCAGCGCGCCGAGCTCGACAAGGCCTCCAAGACGCTCGGCGATCAGCTCAAGACCAACAAGGATCAGCTGACCGAGCTCGCCAAGGTGCTCGAGCAGAACAAGATCCAGCTCGACGCCGCCAAGCAGTTCAAGTCGCAGTTCGCGAAGATGGTCGACAGCGGTGCGATCGACGTCGTCACGCGCCACGGCAACATCGTGCTCTCGCTCCCCGCCCAGGTGCTGTTCCCGTCGGGCGTCGCCGAGCTCTCCGACGACGGCAAGATCAAGGTCCACGAGATCGGCTTCACGCTCAAGGACAAGGGCCCCAAGGACGACAAGGGCAACTTCACCGCGCGCTACCTGATCGTCGGCCACTCCGACAACCAGCCGCTCAAGAGCAGCATCTACAAGGACAACTGGGATCTGTCGATGGCGCGTGCACTCACCGTCACACGCGAGCTGATCGCCGCCGGCATGAACCCGAAAAATCTCTTGCCGTCGGGCGCAGGCGATCACGATCCGATCGCACCGAACGCCTCCGTCAAGGACATGGGCCGCAACCGCCGCATCGACATCGTCTTGCTGCCTGCGATCACCGACATTCCCGAATCCGAGAAGGGGCCGAAGAAATGATCAAAGCGCTCGCCGTCGCTCTCGCCTTGACCTCCGTCGCGTGTGCCTTCGATCCGAATCGCCACCGTCGTCCCGCACGGTTGCTGCTCGGCGCGAACACGCGCCACTTCACGGCCCCGAGCGGCTCGAACGTCGCGTTCCGTGACACCACCCCGACCGTGATGACCAGCTCGCACGAGTCGATTGGTGGCACCGCGCAGTTCACCCTCGGTGCGAGCCACCACACGTACTTCGGCGGCGAGCTCGAGACCGGTTTCCTCAACGGACCCGGCTCCAGCACCGCCGGTGCGTATGGCGTGTTCGGGATCGATCATCCACTGTCCTCGGCGGCCATGGTCGGCGCCGAGCTCGCCGGTGGCTGGCGCACCGTGCGCTACTCGATCGACACCCCCGACGTCGACAAGATGGTCCTCGAGCCCCGCGTCCGGGCGCAGGTCTGGCTCTCGGAATTCGTGACGCTCGCGGCGACCGGCGGCATGACGCTCGGCGAGCAGTCGGTGTTCATGGGCGGAATCTCGATCGGAATTCACTCGACCGAGCTCGGTGTCTACAAATAGCTCACCACTTCAACCAGTGCCGAGAGTCCATGCCGAGCTTCACGGTATCGCGCACCTGACCCGGCGGCCGATCGTCGCCGCCGATGTGCTCGATCGCCGAGAACGATGCCGCGGTGCCGGGTGGGATGATCACCGGCTCGCTACCGAAGCCGAGGTTGCGGCCGTAGTGCACGGTCTCGACGCGCGCTGGATGCGATGACTGGTTGACCACCCACGTCGGGTTGCCCCACGAGGACTGCTCCTTCGTCAGCTTGTAGTCGTCCGAGCCAAACAGCCGCACCTTGCGCGTCGCCGTGACCTCGTCGTCGCCGGTGAGCAGCACGACGTCCGTCGTGTGCGCGTACATCATGTAGGTCAGCCCGAGGCCACCGACGAGCAACACCCAGCGCAGCCACGGCCACGGGCCATCCTTGGACTTGCCCTTGATCGTCGCCTCGGGAAGGTTGCCGGCACTGGCTTCCTTCACCTGCTTCTCGTCGCGCATCACGCTGAAGATGATCAGCGCGAAGCCTGCGAGGGCAAGGCCCCCGTAGAACAGGATCGTCTCGAGGATCGCGGAAAGTAGCACACAAACCTACGGGTTGTTATGGCGGGCAGAACGTCGCTTTGAACGAGAACGAGTCGAGGAAGAAGTTGGTGTGGTCCGAGACGTCGTTGGTGCTCGTGGCGCGAAGCCGCACGGTGCGGCCGGCGAGGTTCGACGTCAGCGTCTTCGAGAACGGAACGAACGCGGCGGAGGGCGTCGTGTTGTTGAGCACGAGGACGTTCTCGATCGGCGTGCCGTTGAGCTCGGTGACGTCGAGCGTGAAAGTGTCGAACACCACGGTGGTAACTTCGATGCCACCGACGGCGAACATGCCGGAGACCACGAAGGTGGTGGCGTCGGTGGGGAACGTGATGTCCTGGAACAGTTGGTCGGTGACCGAGCCCTGAGCCGGGGTGGTGTCGCCGCCGGACGCTCCGCCCATCCACGCCTTGTTCGGCGCGGAGATCGGCGTCAGGCCATCGGCGGTGATGATCGGATACGGCCCGCCCTCGAGATTCTGGATCAGCACTTCGGTCCAGCCGGTGCCGTCAGGCGTCAGGTCGAGCGCCGGGTTCGCGAGCTTCTCGGTGACGACGGCGACGCACGCATCCGGCGGCTGCATCGTATCGGGCGGCGCGGCGGGCGAATCGGGCGGCGCCGAATCCGGTGGCGTCGTCACTGCGGTGTCGAGCGGGATCTCCGCCATCGAATCCACGGGGGGCTTCGCGTCGGGCTCCGGATCGGGAGGGTCGAACGACCTCCCGCCGCTGGCGCATCCGACCAGCACCAAGGCCACCCCCGCGAGGAGCGTTTTCATGGCGCGGATAATCGGAGCCGCGCCCCACGAGATCAAGGACGATTTCGTGGGGCGGGCGCGTCAAACGGCGTTCCCCGCCATCGAGCGCCGGGCCGCCGCGGCGGCCGGGCGCCAGCCACCGCGGTAGACGCGGAGCCAGAACAAGCCCGCACCGACGACGATTTCCAGCGCCAGCCCGATCC
>JACCYD010000962.1 GCA_013696695.1 Deltaproteobacteria bacterium
GCTCTGGTCTACGAGCCGCTGCTCCCCGAGAACGTGCTGCCGACGATGTTCGGGCTGACGTATGCCACCGCCGGCGCGGGCTTCGCGGTGAGCTTGCTCGCCGTCGGGTCCGGCATGATCGTCGGCAATCGAATCAACGTCAGCATGGCGGCCGGCGCCATCGTCGCGTGGGTCATCGGTCCGCACATCCTTCTCGATCAGGGCATCATCCAGGCCCCACTCCAGGCGCACGAGTGCGGCATGGCGCCGGAACCGTCGCCGGGGCGCAACAGCATCCTGCTGTGGATGATGTGGCCGGGCACCGGCATGCTCGTCGCGGCCGGGTTGACCGCACTGGGCCTCAAGTGGCGCACGCTCACCCGCACGTTCTCGACGCTGTCGTCGAAGTCGATCGATGTCGCCGAGTTCCCGCTCAAGTGGGTCGGCATCGGTGTGGTGTCGATGACGATCGCGCTGGTCGTGATCCAGCAGGCGTTCTTCGACGTGCCGTTCTGGACCACGTTGATCGCGACGGCGCTCTCGGTGCCGCTGATGCTCGTTGGTTTGCGCGTGCTCGGCGAGACCAACTGGGGCCCGATCAGCCAGCTGACGAACATGATGCAGGTCATCTTCGCGGCGATCGTGCCGAGGAACATCAGCGCGAACCTCGCTGCCAGCGGAACCACCGGCACGATCGCGGTGCAGTCCGAAGCGATCATGCAGGACTACAAGGCAGGCCACATCATCGGCTCGACGCCGCGTTACCTGACCTACGCGCAGCTGCTCGCGGCGCCCATCGGTGCGATCGCGGTGTCGCTCAGCTATCCCGCCTTCCGCGATCTCTACGGCGTCGGTGGCGATACCGGCCTCTCCGCGCCGGGCTCGCGCCGCATCGCCGGCTTCTCCGAGGTGCTCGCGGAGGGCTTCGACAAGCTGCCGCCCGGCGCTCCACAGTTCCTGTTGATCGGCGCGCTGCTCGGCATCGCGATCACTCTGCTCGAGATCAAGTGGAAGAAGTGGATCCCGTCGGCCACGGGCTTGGGGATCGGCATGATGGTGCCCGGCAACGTCGTGCTGACGATGGTGCTCGGCGGCATCGCACTGTCGATGTGGAAGCGCGTGAACAAGCCGCAAGCCGACAAGCTCGGGATGCCCCTCGCATCCGGGCTGATCGCGGGCGAGGCGCTCGCCGCGATCTTGGTGCCGTTGATCGTCGCGATCGGCCTGCTGTCCGCGAGCCCCGATCCGGTGCACGCGGGGTGCGGCATGTTCGGTGACGCGATGCAGCTGATTCCCGGCTGCCGACGCTGATCTGTTACCGTCAAAGCCATGACCGTTCAGCTGCAGCTCGGGGCTGCTCAGCTCACGCTCGAAGGCGAAGGTTCGCGCATCTTCGCGGGGCGCGATCCCAGCACGTGCAAGCTCGCGCATCAGGATGCCACCCTGTCGCGTCGCCATGCCGAGATCTGGCTCGCCGACGGCAAGGCCTACCTGCGTGACCTCGGATCCGCGAACGGCAGCTGGATCGACGGCCAGCATCTCGGCCACGAGCCGGTGCTGTTACAGCCCGGCATGCAGGTCTATCTCGGTCACGTTCCGCTCGGCGTTACCTGGCCGGTCGACGGCAGCAAGACGGCGATGGCGCAACAGATGCCGCCCGAGCTGCTCGCGATGATCGCGGCGCACCGCCAGTCCGCGATGGCACCCGCGGCCGCAGCACCCACAGCCGCCGCGGGCGCATCGGGACAGATCAGCGCGTCGGGCTCGACGTCGACGCCGCTCCCCGGCGAGATGGCGTATCGCAAGCAGGGCAGCAACGACAACGGCGTGCTCCTGCTCGCGCTCAAACAAGACACCCATTTCAGTGGTCACAACATCGACGGTTACGTCGAGTTCACCGCGCTCGACAACGAGACGGTCGCGTCGATCACCGTCGAGCTCGTCGAGATCCACCGCCGCAAGTCCACGCTCGGGAGCTGGGAGAAAGAACACGTCTGGGATCGCGTGCTGGTTCGTCAGGGCCCGTGGAAGGCGCAGCACAACGACGTCCTGCCGCTACCGTTCTCGCTGCGCTGCGCGCCCGGCACGTCGATGACGAACCGCGAGGTGTCGTGGGAGATCCGCGGCCAGGTCGACATCAACTGGGCCTCCGATATCGACGCGATGATTCCGATCACGATGCGCAACCCCGACATCGAGCGGCTGCGCGACGCGATGGGCGCGATGGACTATCGCGTCGAGGATATCGGCTCGGAACCCGCGGGCCAGCGCTTCGAGGGCAGGTTCATGCCGCCCGCGCACATGGCGAAGGAGTGGGGCGTCAACCACGTGACGCTCGAGATCGAGTATCTCGGCGCGAACCTCAAGGTCCGAATGAAGCTCGACAAGAAGGGCCTGCGCCACGACCCGGCGGTCGATCAGGTGTTCGAGCTCGGCCGGCTGCGCGGAGCCTCGCAAGCCGAACTCGACGTGACGGTGAAGCAGATGCTCGATCAGCTCCTCAAGTGACCGCGAGCTGATCAGACGGCCTCGAGCCTTCGAGCTTTCCTGCCACGAGGCCGAGCCTCGACGCCGGTCTCGTAGCAAGCTAGCGCGCATGAGTGTGGCGGAGCTGCGGAGTGCCCTCGATACACTCGAGGAAGAGTCGTGCTGTAGCGGACAGGTTCGGCTGACCGAGCGACTCGCGCTCGCGCTGCCCGATGGTGATGTCGGCGCGATCGGTGATCCAAAGTTCGTCGACTGGTTGCTCGAACACTCCGAGCCGGCGCCCTACGGCCATGGCACGGAGACCAAGCTCGACCCGAAGGTGCGGTCGGCGCAGCGTCTGAAAGCGCGCGACAAGGTCGCGGTGCACGGCTTCGATCCCGCGGCGATCCTCGACGACATCGCGGCAGCGCTGTCACCGACGCGCACGCTCTCCGCGCAGCTCACCGACGTGATCGTCTACAAGAAGGGCGATAAGTTCACGCGCCACAAGGACACGCCGCGCGTCCCCGAGCTGATCGGCACGCTCGTCGTCGGGCTGCCGCTCGCCCACACCGGCGGCGCGTTCGTCGTCGACGATGGCCGCGGCCCCCAGAAGTTCGACTGGAGCGGTGCCCCGGTCGATCAGCTGCCGTGGGTCGCGCTGTTCTCGGATGTCGATCACGAGATCGAGCCGGTCAAGTCGGGCGCGCGCGTCACGCTCGTCTACTCGCTGCATCGCACCGATCAGCTGCGCAGCGATGCGAAGGCGAAGCAGCGGCAGGAGCTCGTCAAGCACGCGGCGAGCACCCTGTCGCGCCAGAGCGCGTGGCCCGTGCTGATTCCGTGCGGTCGTCACGTCATCGCCGAGCCCGAGGCCGAGCAGCCGATGTCGGTCGACACGCTGCGTGGCGCCGATCACGACATCGCCCAGGCACTCCTCGCGGCGGGGCTTCATGTCGACGTCCGTGCGTGCAT
>JACCYD010000964.1 GCA_013696695.1 Deltaproteobacteria bacterium
ATCGAGCTTGCGGAGATCGTCGACCAGACACACACGGCCGTCGAGCGGGATCAGGATCGCATCGCCGGTCGCCCCATCGGCGTTGCCACCGCCGCCGCCGCCACCTCCTCCTCCGCCACCACCTCCACCGAGCGGTGGGAAGTCCTTGGGCTCGGGCTGACACGCGACGAGCAGGAGCGGAGTGGCGAGCAGCGCGAGCCTCATGTCGCCAGTGTACCGGGTCGCCTCCGCGCAGCGATACTTTCCAGCAGTAGCAGCGAGACTCCGATCACGAGCGCGACGTCGGCGAGATTGAAGATCGGCCACCGGTATTCGCCGACCTTCCAGCTCACGAAGTCGACCACCGCGCCGTCGCGCACGCGATCGAGGAGGTTGCCGAGCGCACCACCCGCGAGCATCGCGTAGGCGATGCGCTGCACGCGTTGCTCGGGCTTCGTTCGCCGTGCCATCACGCACAGCAGGATGATCGCGGCGCACGCGATCAGCGACAGGATGATCCGCGAGCCGCGGAGGTTCGAGAACGCCGCGCCATCGTTCATCGCGAGCTCCCAGTCCCAGACGCCGGAGATCACGGCCTGCGGCAGGCCGCGGCAGCGATGCGCCGCGAGCGCGGTGGTCGTGCATCCGGGTTCGACCGGTAGGTCTCGCGCCCAGGCCTTGGATCCCTGGTCGAATGCGAGGGTCGCGACGAAGATCGCGACGAAGATCACGAGGCGGTTCGCCGGCACGCGCATCGCGCAGTAGACCGGCAGCGCTGCAGCGCTATTCCCTAGAGGTCTTTGATCAGACCTGCTTGCCGTGCCTTCTCCTGTCGCCGCTTCTTCTTCTCTTTCTCGCGTTTCCCTTCCTTCTGGATGTCGATGAACATCAGGCCCACGCCCACCACGAGCACGACGTCGGCGATGTTGAACACCGGCCACTCGTTATCGAACCGCACCGGTTGACCGTCGTGCAGCGGCCCCTTCGGCGTGCTGCCCCAGTGCCACAGGATGAAGTCGGTGACGACCCCGTAGTAGATGCGATCGATCAGGTTCCCGACCGCGCCGCCGGCCACCAGCGCCAGCGCCCAGTGCAGCACCTTCTGATCCGGCCGCGCCTTCTTGAGCATCCAGAACATGCCGCCGACGGCGGCCACGCCGACGACCGACAGCAAGATCCGACCGGCCTGCCCCTGACCCGAGAACAGGCCGAACGCCGAGCCCGGGTTCATCGACAGCCGCCAGTGCCAGAAGCTCGAGATCACCTCGTGCGAGACGCCGCCACACACCTGGGTGTTGATGTCGTCGGGGATGACGCAGACGTAGTCCTTCGCGCGGCCGACCGGAAACGTGTCGAGCGCGGCGCGTGCCCAGATCTTCGACGCCTGATCCGCGACCAGCGCGAGGACCGACACGATCCAGAACAGCTTCCACTTCGGGCGATGCCGCGCCTTCTTGGCGATCGCCTTGTCGGCGTCAGTGAGCGTCGGGTTGGTGACGGCTTGCTTCGAGACCGGCGCTTCTTCTTCGGTGGATTCGCTCATGACTTCGCTCCGAGGGCACGTGCACAGCGCTCGCAAACATCATCGGGTGCCGCGGCGAGGTTCGCGAAGTGCTTCCAGCACCGCTCGCAGCGCGGGCCGGTGTGAGCCACCACGAGGACCTCGCCGGGACCATCGATCACCTCGACGTCCGAGACGATGAAGACGTCGACGAGGTCAGCCGCGTAGCGCTCGAGGACGGCGCGATCGGCAGCGCCTGCCTTCAGCGTGATGCGAGCATCGACCGACTTGTTCTTCTGCGCGCGGAACGGCTCGAGCGCCTTGGTCACGCGATCGCGCCACGCGTGGATGACGACGAAGTCGGCGACCAGCGCCTCGTCGACGTTCACCGGATCCGGAAACTGCGCGAGGTGCACGTTATCCGGATCGCCCTTGCGCCGCGGCATGTGATCCCAGATGTCCGAGGCGGTGAAGCACAGGATCGGCGCGGACAGCGTCGCGATCGCGCGCAGACACTCGTAGAGCACGACCTGCGCCGCACGCCGGTCCGCCGAATCGATGGCGTCGGAGTACAGCCGATCCTTGGTGACATCGCCGTAGAACGCCGAGATGTCGACGGTGACCAGCTCGACCAGGAGGCGATGCACGGTGTGAAATTCGTAGGCATCGTAGGCGGCGCGCGCCTTCGCGACGAAGCCGTCGAGCCGCGCGAGCATGTAGCGATCGACCCCCTTGGTGACGAGCGCGCGCGTGTCGCGATCCGGATCGAAGCCTTTGAGGTTGCCGAGGAGGAAGCGCGCGGTGTTTCGCAGCTTGCGATACCACTCGGAGAGTCCGTCGAGGATTGTCTGGCTGTACGCGACGTCGGTGCGGTAGTCGATCGAGCCGACCCACATCCGGAACATCTCGACGCCACCCTTCGCGATCACCGTGTCGGGCTCGATGTAGCTGGTCTTCTTGCCTTCGGCCTTGGCCTTGGCGATCGAGCTCTTCGAGTACGGGATGCCGTTCTCGTCGAGGATGAACCCGTGGGTGATCACCGTGCGATACGGCGCCTTGCCCTCGATGCCGACGCCGGCGAGCAGCGACGAGTGGAACCAGCCGCGATGCTGATCGCTACCTTCGAGATAGAGATCGACGTGTGCGTAGTCTTTACCGTCGCTCGCGCGACCGCGCATCGCGAGCCACGACACGCCCGACTCGAACCAGACATCGACGATGTCTTTTTCGCGCTCGAACGTAGCGCCCGCTGCACCACACTTCTCGCACGTGGTGCCGGCGGGAACGAGCTCGGCGACCGAGCGCTTCCACCACGCGTCGGCACCTTCGGTCTCGAAGATCGCCGCGACGTGATCCATGGTGTCGGCGTTCACGTGTGGCGTCGAACACCCGTTGCAATAGAACGTGGGGATCGGCGTGCCCCACAGCCGCTGGCGAGACAGCACCCAGTCCGGGCGGTTCTCGATCATCGCGTGAATCCGATCGTGGCCCCACGGCGGCACCCACGTGGTCTTGTCGATCTCGCCGAGTGCTTTCGTGCGCAGGTCTTCGTGATCGATCGCGGCGAACCACTGCGGCGTCGCGCGGAACACGATCGGCCCCTTGCAGCGCCAGCAATGCGGATAGCTATGCTGGAGGCGATCGGTGGTCGGGTTGAGCAAGAAGCCGTTGGCCGCGAGGAACTCGACGACCAGCGGATTCGCTTCGGTGGTCGACTTGCCGGTGAGCTCGACACGGCCGCCATTGCGATCGACAAGCGCGACGCCATCGACGTAGCACGCCGAATCGTCGAGCGGCGCGTACGCGGGTAAACCGATGCGCATGCCGGTCTTGAAGTCATCGGCGCCGTGGCCGGGTGCGGTGTGCACGAGGCCGGTACCGGTGTCGGCGGTGACGTAATCGGCGAACCACAGCCGGAAGTACAGCTCGTCGGACTCGGGGATAAAAGGATGGCGATAACGCGCACGCTCGAGCGTGGCCATCTGCGCCGGGGTGATCTCGATCGCCTTGTCGAGATCGAGCTCACCGACCGCCTTCGAGAACGCCTCCGCGAGATCGCGCGCGACGATCAGGTACTCGCCGGGAGTCTTCGCTGGGATCGCGACATAGGTGAACGCGGGGTGCGCGACGACCGCGAGGTTCGCGGGCAGCGTCCACGGAGTGGTCGTCCAGATCACGAGCGCGAGCTGCGCGCCCTCGAGCCGCGGATCGAGCTTACCCTGCCAGTCGGCTTCGACCAGCGGCAGCCGCACGTAGATCGAGGGCGATGTGTGATCGCGATACTCGATCTCGGCCTCGGCGAGTGCCGTGCGATCGCGCGGGCACCACTGCACCGGCTTCTTGCCGCGATACAGATAGCCGCGGCGCGCGAACGTCGCGAGCGCGCGCGCGATCGTCGCCTCGTACGAATGATCGAGCGTCAGGTACGGATGGTCCCAGTCACCGAACACGCCGAGGCGCTTGAACTCGACCTTCTGGACCTCGACCCACTTCATCGCGAACGCCTGGCAGGCCGCGCGGAAATCGGCGGGGGACATCTGCTGGCGCTTCGGCCCGAGCTCGCGCTCGACCGCGAGCTCGATCGGTAGGCCGTGCGTATCCCAGCCCGGCACGAACGGTGTGCGGAAGCCGCTCATCGTCCGCGACTTGACGACGACGTCCTTCAGGATCTTGTTGAGGATGTGGCCGTAGTGGATGTTGCCGTTCGAATACGGCGGCCCATCGTGGAAGATGAACGCGGGCGCGCTCGCGCGGCGCTCCTGGATCTGGTCGTAGAGGCGGCGCTGCTCCCACGCCGCGAGGATCTCGGGCTCGCGCTTCGCGAGATCGCCGCGCATCGGAAACGGCGTGTCCGGAAGGATCACCGTGTCTTTGTATTTGGCCTTCACCGCACCAGCCGACATGGCCGCGGACCATAGCACTCCGGCACCTGACCTGAAGATCCCGGGACGTCGATCCAGCCCCGGCCTGCCCCGGGGATGCGCCGGGCGCGTAGGATGCGCGCATGGTCGACCCTGTCGATGTTCATCCACGCGCGTCCTGGGACGAATATTTCATGAGCATCGCGCAGGTCGTGGCGACGCGATCGACGTGCCCGCGCAAGTACGTCGGCGCGGTGATCGTGCGCAACCGAACGATCCTGTCGACCGGCTACAACGGATCGATCCGCGGCATGCCGCACTGCTCGGACGTCGGCCACATGATGGAAGACAACCATTGCGTGGCCACGATCCACGCCGAAGCGAACGCGATCATCCAGGCCGCTCGCAACGGCGTGAACATTGACGGCGGTACCAACTACGTCACCGCGAGCCCGTGCTGGAACTGCTTCAAGCAGCTCGCGAACGCCGGGATCACTCGCATCTGCTACGGCGAGTTCTATCGCGACGACCGGATCTTCGAGGTCGCGTCGAAGATCAACCTCGAGCTCGTCCACGTCCCACTCCCGGGTGTCGCGCTGCCGAAGCTCGCGGGATGATGTCCGCACTCCGGACATTCGAACAGGTGTTCAGTGAGCGACATCGCATGAAAGCACCGATACATTTTTTGCACCTACTGAGCGATTGTTGGACAGGAATTGTTGAAGTCACCGCGACCCGTCGCCTAGCCTGTCGGCCCATGCGATCGCTCGCTCTCGCGCTCGTCGCTTGTCTCTTCGCAACCGCTCCCGCAGTTGCTGACGGGATGGATAACAAGCCGCTCCCGGACCGCATCGTTTCCCGCTCGAAACCGAAGGCTGCGAAAGCGAAGACGAAAGCCAAGCGACGCCCGGCGTTCTCGGGCTCGAATGCGCCGAAGTCGGCCTACCGTACGGAGCCGCTACAGAAGCCCTCCGGCAAGCTGTGGATCAAGGCCGCGAACCAGAACGTCGAGCTCCGGGTGGAGCTTTACAAGAAGGACGGAAGCCTCGACAACGCGGCGCTCGCCCAGCTCGATGACATGTTCCGCTGCCTCGCTACCGGCGAGGTCCGCGCGATGAACCCGCTGGTCTACGAGAACCTGTCGCGGATCCAGGATCACTTCGAAGGTAAGCAGCTCGAGATGTACTCGGCGTTCCGTTACACCGATCGCAGCTCGAGCCGGCACTTTCACGCATCGGCCGCCGACTTCAAGATCCCGGGCATCTCGATCTACACGATCAAGAAGTACGCGGAGACGCTCGATACCGGCCACATGGGCCTCGGCATCTACCCGTCGGGGCAGTTCCTCCACATCGATGTTCGCGCTCCGGGTGAGCCGAGCTTCCGCTGGACGGACTACTCGGGTTCGAGCCGCGTGAAGCCGAGCAAGGCACGCGGGCGCGGCCGTACGCAGCCCGCGCGCAAGCCCGTCTCGTAACGCACCGATGGAAGACATCCCTGCGCTCACGGTCGCCGAGGTTCACGCTCGGCTCGGCCAGCCCGACTTCCACGTGTTCGATAACAACGGCGCTGGTCGCTGGAAGCGATCGCACGTGCCCGGTGCGAAGAACCTGAGCCCGTATGACTTCGATCGCCACGACATGCCGGAGAACGTGGAGGCGACGCTCGTCTTCTACTGCGCCGGCCCTGGCTGACACAGCTGCCATGCGGGCGCCGGGCGCGCCCACGAGCTCGGCTACGAGAACGTGTTCGTGATGCCGGATGGCATCTCGGGCTGGGAGAAGGCGAAGTTACCGGTCGAGACCGGTTAGCTCCGGCTTAGATGCCCAGGGCCTTCGTCACGCGCTTGACGACATCCAGCTCGAGCGGCGACAGCTTGCCGTCGGCGGACGCGGCGTCGACCAGCTGCGAGATGATGTCCTGGCGCTCCTCGAGCGGCAGCGTCTTGACCAGGGCATCGGCGTCGTCGATGCCTTCGAGATCATAGACGGTCCGCTTCTCGCCATCCGACAATCCGAGCGTGGCCATCATGCCGTCGAGGAACTCGCGCTCCTCGCCGGTCATCATGCCGTCCGCAACGAGGACCTTCGACACCACGAGGCACTTGGCGACGTTCGGATTCACCGCGCAAGCTTATCCGAGGTCAGCCGTGAACGGCGTGGCCGAACGACCGCATCCAGGCGTCCTCGTCGGCAGTCAGCGGGCCGCGCTCGATCGCCTTCAAGTTCTCGTCGAGCTGCTGCGTGCTCGCGGGCCCGGTCAGCGTGACGTCGACGTTGGGGTTCGACAGGCACCAGCGATAGCAATCACCCGCGGTCATCACCTGACCGTCCCAGCCCTTCGGCGACTCGAGCAGCTTGCGCCAGCTGGTGGCGGTGTACGCGACGATGTTCGGCTTGCGCTTCTCGAGGTGCGGGAAGATGTCGCGCTCGGCGCCGGGGTGCGCGGCGTTGTAGCGGATCATCAGCAAGTCGAGCGGTGACTCCGCGGCGAGCCGGCCCGCGCGTTCGCGATCGTGGATCGATACCGCGAGCACACGGGCCTTGCCGCTCTCCTTGAGGTGGACGAGCTCGCGCTCCGTCGCGGCTGTCAGCGCGGAGCCAACGCCGAGCCACATCAACTGGAACACGTCGATGTAATCGAGACCGAGCTTCGAGAGCAGCCGCTCCGCACTGCGTCGCACGCTGCCACCGAAGAAGCCGACCGTGGGGCCGGCTGCGATCACGAGCTTCTCGCGATCGCGCTGGATCGCATCGCGCAGCGGCTTCGCCATCTTTCCGCGCGGCGTCAGGTAGACGTAGTTGATGCCGCGATCGAACGCGCTGCGGATCCCGGCCTCCTCGATGCCGTAGTTCGCTGCGAGGCCGAGGCGGAACACGCGCTTGTCGACACCGCGCAGCTGTCGGTACTGAAAGTCGGTCCCGTCCATCGATCCCCAAGCTATCCGATCACGAGAACTGCACCATCACTTCGTGCGAAGCGAAGTCGAACGGAGCGATCCGGTAGAAATCGGCGAGCGCCGCGTAGACGCGCGGGTGCTCGATCGCGAGTGCGGCCGGCCGGCAGAAGAAGGTTTCGGTGGCGACCGCGAAGAACTCGGCTTCGTTGGTCGCGCCGTAGCTATCCATCAGCGTCGGGAAGCCCTCCTCGACGTCCTTGCGATGCTTGAGATACGCCTCGGTGCAGACCTCCGCCCAGCGCTTGCGCTCGCGCTTGTTTGGCAGTGGCGGCGTGCCGTTCACCGATCCGCTCGCCATGTCGAGCTTGTGCGCGAGCTCGTGGAACACCACGTTGCCCGACGTCTCCTCGCGACCGCCGGCGAGGACCTGATCCCACGCGAGCACGACCGGCCCGCCGAGCATCGCCTCGCCGTGGATCCATGCGCCCTGCCCGGCCATCACGCGCGGCTGCTCGAAGAACCCGGGCTGGCGCGGCGAAGTCTTGACGCTCGACGGGTAGACCAGGATCGAGTCGACGTCGCGATACAGCTCGGCCTCGCGCTCGAGGATCAGGATGCACGCCTGGGCAGCGATCGTGACCTTGACCTCGTCGTCGACCTCCATCCCACCGCACCCTTCCCAGTGCTTCACGGCGACGAACACCTGCACGAGGTCGCGCAGGCGGGCTCGTCTTTCCGGGTCGAGCCGGCGCGCGATCGCGACGTTGGTGTCGATGATCCAATCCCAATGGGTGGGGAACGGAGTCGCCAGGATTCGCCGGCGACGGCGCTCTGTCAGCCAGCGAAGCATGGAGGCAAGCTAAGCCGCAGTCCGCGAGATGCGACTACGCTGATCGGGCAGGCGATTCAGTGCGCACGCGCGAGCCCGATACTGATCGTGCTCACGCCACCCACCGGATCGCAGTCGGAGAACCGAAGGCGTCCGCTAACAGGATTGCGAGGTCGCGTCGACGACTGGTGAGCCTGCCGACGTTTGTTACGCAGCTAGCGGGATGCGTTGCGCCGCGCGATGCCGATCGCGATCGCGATCGCGATGACACCGATCAGCGTGGCCATGGTGCCCGTGCGGAGGAACATTCCGAACAGCATCAACACACCGAGGAAGGTGATGCCCACGCCCGCCCAGATCACGTGCGAGCCGGATTCCTTCAGGCCGTCGCGCTCGTTCACCGAGAAGTGCGATGCCGCATCACCACCGCCGGTCAGCTTCGCGATCGATGCCTTCTGCGAGCACGGCACGCAGCGATAGCCCATGCCGACGATGTCGGCCTTCGCGACCGACAGCATCGACTTGCACGACACGCACGTGACCATGCCGTCGTTGATTGCCGCACCCGCGGGCCGGTGGAGTGCCTCCGCAGGTACGTACGGCGCGATTCGCTCGTCGAGCATGACGGGCTTCTATCACTGTTGTTCGCCAGCCCCACGTCATATCGACATGACAGGTTGACCGCATGACAGCGTCGTGCGCGCCACCACGCTCGTTGCTCGGCGTGCCGCAAGAACGAGACCGTCGCTTCAGCTCGCCGCGTGCTTGTCGCTCTTGCGCGGCCGCGCCGCATCGGCGAGCAACTCCGCCGCATGCGCCTTGGCCTTCGACGTGACGCTACCGCCGAGCATGCGCGCTAGCTCGTCCTTGCGCGCCGCGGCGGTGAGCCGGCGAACGTGCGTCTCGACGCGGCCACCGACCTCCGCCTTCTCGACGTGGAAGTGGTGATCGGCGAACGCCGCGATCTGCGGCAAGTGCGTGACGCACAGGACCTGACGGCTTGCCTGGGCCTCGCTCGACGAGATCGCCCGGATCTGCGAGCCGACGACCTGCGCTGTGGCGCCGCCGATGCCGCTATCGACCTCGTCGAACACGTAGGTGGCCACCGGATCGGCGCGACCGGCGCTCTGCAGCGCGAGCTTGAGCGCGAGCATGATGCGCGACAACTCGCCGCCCGACGCGATCTTCGCGAGCGGTCGCGCTTCTTCGCCCTTGTTGGACAGCAGCATCAGCTCGACGCGATCGGAGCCGGTGGGCCCGAGGCTCCGCGGATCGATCGCGACGGTGACTCGCGCGGTGCCCATGCCGAGCTCGGCGAGTGCCGCGCCGACCTGTTTCTCCAGCCGCTTCGCGGCGGCCTTGCGCGCGATGGTGAGCGCCGCCGCCGCCGCGATCGCGGCCGCTTCGGCGCGCGTGCGTGCGGCGGTGAGATCGGCGATGCGCGACTCGCGCCCGAGCAGGCCATCGAGCTCGGCGCGCAGCTCGGTGGCCTTGACGATCACCTCGTCGATCGCCCCGGCCGCGTGCTTGCGTAACATCCGACGGATCAGCGCGAGCCGCTCGTCGAGCGAGGCGAGCCGCTCGGGATCGCCCTCGAGCTTGTCGGCGTACGTCCGCAGCTGATCGGCGACATCATCGATCAGCGTCTCGATCTCGACGAGCTGCTTGGCAACCACGTCGAGCGATGGATCGACGCGCCGCGCCTTCTCGATCTCGCGGGTGGCGACGGCGACGCGATCTCGCGCGCTGTCGTCTCCGCCGTACAGCGATTCCTCGGCGGCGCGCGCCGCACTCTGCAGCGTGTCGACCGAAGCAAGCCGCGCGCGGTCGACCTCGATCGTGACGTCCTCGCCGGACTTGAACGCGGCGCCCTCGAGCTCCTCGAGCTGGTACTTCAGGTAATCGACGCGCGCCTCGCGAGCGCGCTCGTCGCCGCCGAGCGATGCCATCTCGTCGTCGCACCGCCGCAGCTCTGCCCACGCGACCGTCATCGTTTCGGCGAGCGGCCACGCGCTGGTCTCCGCGGCATCCGGCTTCTTTCTATTGCTGCTGCGATCCGATCCGGCGCGCGCGAAGCTATCGAGCAGCTCGAGGTGACGCGATGGATCGACGAGACCTTGATGCTGATGCTGGCCCGACAGATCGATCAACAACGCACCGAGCTCTGCGAGCCGCGCTGCCGTGGTGAGCGCGCCGTTGACGTATGTCCGACTGCGGCCGCCGCGCTGGATCACGCGCCGGATGAACACCTCGCCCTCGGCATCCTCCGACACGCTCGGCGACGATGCGTGCTGTGGCAGCCCTGCACCCTCGAGCACGGCCGCGACGCGCGCTCTCAGATCCTCGGGCACCTCGACGATCGCCTCGACGACCGCTTCATCGGTGCCTGCACGCGGAATGTCCGCCGACGCGCGACCGCCGCGCAGCAGGTTGACCGCCTCGACGATCAACGATTTGCCGGCGCCGGTCTCGCCGGTGAGCACGTTCATGCCCGTGCCGAGCTCGATCTCCACGTCGGAGAGAATCGCGAAATTAGTGACGCGTAAGTGACGAAGCATGACGGCTCCTTGTTGCCGCGAGCGCCGGCTGGTTAGTCGGATTTTTTCATCAGCCCAGGGGGCCAGACATGTCCGAGCGAATCGTTTCGCGCTACGAGCGTGCACCCCAGTGCAGCTTGTCGCGCATGATGTCGAAGAAGCCCTTCGGCGACGAGAACAGCAGCAGCGGCGAGGCTGCGGCTGTCAGCTCGACGACATCTCCGGGCAGGAACGAATGCGCCCACTGCGCATCGACCGTGAGGATCACGCCGCGCACGTCCGCGCCGAGCTCGAGCCGGATCGTGGACGCCGCCGGAATCACCAGCGGACGGTTGGTGAGCGAGTGGGCGCAGATCGGCGTCATCGTCATCGCCGCCTGTCCCGGCACGACGATCGGCCCACCGGCCGCCATGTTGTACGCCGTGGATC